>JAYTIO010000751.1:0-2152 GCA_043731805.1 Pedosphaera sp.
CGCCCTGGCCCTGTAGTGGAGACTTCGGGGCCTTCGCCCCCGAAAACCCCTGCAAATAGCCATCACCACCTCCCGAATCCGCCAAGTAGGGCTAACTCCCAAACTTGTCCGGCTTTGCTCGCCCCGCAACAGACACGAATCCACTTCGATGCCGCCGGGCGCAGCTCGCCGCGGCCCTCGGAGCGCGGCCCGCCGGGCCGCTTTGTGCGGGGGAGGCGAACTGCGGTTGAGCCGCACCGTGGCGGTGAAGCGGGCGGGACGCCCGCTCCAGCCCGTGCCGTTCGGGGCCAAGCGCCAATGAACAGCTCGCCAGCTCGACTCGCTTCTGCTACGCCCTCCCTATGTTCTCCGTTCAACCCCTCGCCACCGCGAACCGCCGACAGTTTTTGCAACTCGTCTCCGCCGGACTGGGCGCGGCGGGAGTTGGCCCATCGCCCCTCGGAATCGCCGGGGCGGCGGCGGCCGAAAGCCAGGTTCTCTACAACGGCCTCCGCCTCCCCACCCCGTGGCCACCGCAGCCCTCCACGCCCACGCCGAAGCCCGCGCCCTTGCCACCGCACCTCGCCACGCCGCCGGCGGTCATCCCCATTGATGTGGGCCGGCAGCTCTTCGTGGACGATTTTCTCATTGAGCAAACCACGTTGACCCGCACGTTCCACCAGCCCGTCTGGCATCCCGCGAATCCCATCCTCCAGCCCGACCAGCCGTGGGAGAAACTTGGCCCCTCGCCGATGGCCTCGGCTTTCAGCGACGGCGTGTGGTGGGACCCGCGCGACCGCCTCTTCAAGCTCTGGTATATGGCCGGCTACCGCCGCGCGACCGCGCTGGCCGTCTCCGAGGACGGCGTGAAGTGGCAGAAGCGCGACTGGGGCGTCGTGCCCGGCACCAGCATCGTCCACCCGGGCGACCGCGATTCCGCGAGCGTCTGGCTCGACCTCGACGAGCCCGACCCGCAACGCCGCTACAAGCTCTTCCGCGCCCATCGCGAGGAGGTCAACGGGCGCGGCGAGTGGTCGTTTGAAATTCATCTCTCCGCCGACGGCATCCACTGGGGACCGGTCGCGGGCCGGAGCAACGGCATCTATCCGCGCAGCACCGTCTTCTACAATCCCTTCCGCCGCGTCTGGGTCTTCGGGCTGCGCAAGGACTCCTCCACCGCCATCGGCCGTTGCCGTCGCTACTACGAGTGCCAGAATGGCGTGGAGGACGCCGCCAAGAATCCCGAGGAACGCAGTTGGTGGGTCGGGGCGGACTCGCTCGACCCCGCGCGCCCCGACACGCAGCTCGCCCCGCAACTCACGAACATTGACTGCGCCGCCTACGAGAGCGTCGTGCTCGGCCTCTACACGCTCTGGCGCGGCAAGGCGGACGCCGCGACCGGCCGGCCCGAACTCAACGACGTCTGCCTCGGCTACAGCCGCGACGGCTTCCACTTCGCGCGCCCCGACCGTCGGCCCTTCCTCGCGCTGTCCGAGCGCAAAGGCGACTGGAACTGGGGCAACGTCCAGTCCGCCGGCGCGGGCTGCCTCGTCGTCGGCGACCAGCTCTACTTCTACGCGAGCGGGCGACGCGGCGGGCCGGCAGAATTCCCGGACGGCGACGGCTGCACCGGCCTGGCCACGCTGCGCCGCGACGGCTTCGCCTCGCTCGACACCGAGACCGAAGGCGGGCTCACGACGCGCCCCGTGCGCTTCACCGGCCAGCACCTCTTCGTGAATCTCGCCGCTCCCTCGGGCGAACTGCGCGTGGAAATCCTCGACGAACGCGGCACCATCCTCGCGCCCTTCACGTCTGCGAATTGCGCCCCGCTCACCGGCGACGCCACCAAGCTCGCCGTCCGTTGGCAAGGCGCGGACGACTTGAAAGCCCTCGTGGGCCAGCCCGTGAGATTCCGCTTCACCCTGCGACGCGGGAAACTCTTCGCCTTCTGGGTCAGCCCCGAGCCGAGTGGCGTCAGCCGTGGCTACGTGGCGGGTGGCGGGCCCGGCTTCACCAAATCAGCGGACGTTTGATAGTTGCTACCAACGCTTCGTGGTCTCAAACGCTGGTAGGGCGCGGTGTCCTCACCGCGCCGCCCTTTGGCGTGCGGATGCAACCGAGGCGGCGGGCTGAGGCCAGCCCGCCCTACCAACGATGGTGGGCAGGGCGCGTC
>JAYTIO010000752.1:0-10863 GCA_043731805.1 Pedosphaera sp.
GGGCTGGGCCTGAGAGCGTGAGTGATGCGGCGGGTCTCCCTTGGCCGTCGGACTAATTACAAATCACTTCCCCATGCCCCTTCACCTCACCCCCCGCCGTGAATTCCTCCGCCGCGCCGCGCTCGTCGGCGCGGGCCTGTTCGCCACGCGCGAACTCTTCGCCGCCGAGGCCGGCTCCTCCCGCTGGGCGCTCCTCTCCGACACGCACATCGGGCCGAAGGAGGATTCTATCGCCCGCGAGACTAACATGGCTGACCACCTGCGTGCCTCCGTCCAGGAAGTGCTCGCGGCGAAAGCCTCGCTGGCCGGTGTGTTCATCAACGGCGACTGCGCGTTGAAGGCCGGACTGCCGGACGAATACGCCACCTTCACCTCGCTCGTGAAGCCGCTCACCGCCGCCGGCCTCCCGCTGCACTTCACCCTCGGCAACCACGACGACCGCGCGAACTTCTGGCACGCCCTCAACGTCGCCGCCGATGCCGCCCGCCCCGTGCAGAGCAAGCACGTCTCCGTCATCAAAGCCGCGCACGCCAACTGGTTCCTCCTCGACTCCCTCGACTTGGTGGACAAGCCGCCCGGCAAGCTCGAGCAGGCCCAGCGCGACTGGCTGGCCAAGGCGCTCGACGAGCACAAGGACAAGCCCGCGCTCGTCATGGTGCATCACAACCCCCACCTCGACCCGACCAAGCCGAACGGCACCTTGCTCGACACGGCGGAGCTGTTCGACGTGCTGCTCCCGCGCAAACAGGTCAAGGCGCTCTTCTTCGGCCACTCGCACAAATGGGACTTGAAAGAAAAGGACGGCCTGCACCTCGTGAACCTCCCCGCCGTCTCCTACCCCTTCGCGAAGGACCAGCCGACCGGCTGGTTGGACTGCCAGCTCCAGGCCACCAGCGCCACGCTCGAACTCCGCGCACACAACGCCCAGCACCCCGCCCACGGGAAGCGGACCGAGTTGAAGTGGCGGGGGTGAAGGGAAGAGCAGGAACAGGGTAAAAATTACGAGCAGGAGGAAGGCGTTCGCCCCCCACTCCTGCTCGTAATCTTAAGCCGACCCCGCCCGCCCCGCCCCGCCTCACTCGCAACCGCAGCCGTGATTGTTGCAGCAGCTCCCGTCGTTCATGTCCTCGACGGTCGGCACGCGGCCCAGCTCCAGCGTCTTCTGCACGTGCTTGAGGATGTTGTCCTGCACGCGTGAGACCTCCTGCTGCGCGGTCATGAACTCCGTCGCCACCGGGTTCTTCACGACGCTGTCGCGCAACGCCTCGAAGCGGCCGATCTCCTCCTCCGTGATCTGCATCCCCTGCTGCTGCTTCTGCTGGAGCAGCGCGCCGGTGTCATTGAGCATCTGGTATTCGTATTTCACCTTCTCGTCCGCCATGAAGGCATCAATGCGACGGCGCAGGTCGGCGAAGTCGGGCCGCTCAATGATGGCCTGGCAGAGGTCGCGGATTTTGTCGTCCACGGCGGTGGGTTGAACAGCGGTTTCCATAATCAGTTTATTTTGACCCGCGCTTCATGCGGCAGGCGCGGCGCACGGTAACAGCCGGCCCGGGTCGGGCCAGTTTTTTTTCGCCGTTGTGGCTGGCCAGCTCAGAGGATTGCCGGTTGACCGTGCCAGCTGGCTTGGGCGTAACTCGCGCCATGCACTGGCTTCCTCCTCTTCTGCTCGCGGTTCTGGCCGGCACCGGCTGCACCGGCCCCCAAGCCGCCGCTCCCAGCGTGGGCAACTCCGCAGCGATCTCGAAGGCCACCCCGAAGCCGCCCAAGCCGCCCAAGGGTCAGCCGAACCTCGCCCCCACCATCCAGCCGATCGCGGCGCTCTCCGGGAAAGTCGTCCTCGTCAATGCCCCGCTGAAATACGTCGTGGTCGAAGGTGTCATCGGCCGCCTGCCGCCCGTGGACCAGGCGCTCAACGTCTATCGTGACGGCCAGAAGGTCGGCGTGGTCGTCGTGTCCAACCAAGCGCGCGGTGCGAACTTCGCCGCCGACCTCACGCAGGGCGAGGTCCGTGTGGGCGACACCGTGCGGAGCGACTGAGGCCGGGCAAGGCCATCAGCGACCGAATGGCCGTCCCAGCGTCCCGGTGCGCTACGGTGCGAAGTTCACCGCCACCGCCTCGCGCTCGAAGTCATTCGCAAGCATCAGCGGCTGCGGCTTGAGCCCACCCAGCGCCGCGACAAACCGGTCGGGGATCTGCTCCAGCCGCGTGTTGTAGTAGGTGGCGATCTCGTTGAAGTAACCCCGCGCCAGCGCGATGCGGTGCTCCGTGTCCACGAGGGATTTCTGGAGGTCGAGGAAGGCTGGCTGCGCGGTGAGCTGCGGGTAAGCCTCCCGCACGGCGATGAGCACCTGCGTGCAAGCCGCGTAGTCCGGCCCGGTAACCCCCGGCGGCGTCGCGGTCTGTTGGGCGCGGAGCAGCGCGAGGTGCTCCTGCAACTTCCCCTCGTGATCGCGCAGGCCCGTGATGGTCGCCACGAGGTTCGGGATCAAGTCGAAGCGCCGCTTGAGCTGCACATCCACCTGCGCCCAGCCCTGCCGCACGCGCTGGCGCAAGTCCACCATGCTGTTGAACACCATCCCCACCCAACCCAGCGCGACCGCGAATCCGAAGCCAAACGCGGGCAGCAAATACATCGGCCACTGCCGCTGCAAATCCCGACCTTGCCCGCCGTCCCGCCACACAAACCCGCCCACCGCCAGCAGCAGCCCGAACAGCAGCCAGCTCCAGAACGCCCACGCGAAGCCCGAACTGATCTGCTGCTCGCTGCGCGTCGAGATGAGGAACATCGGCGCGCTCTGGTCCGCCGCGATTTCCGGCGCGACCGCGTCCGCCCGCTCGCGCGACTGCCCCAGCACGTAGATGGGCGTGTGCAACGGGATGGCCCGCTCGTGGAAGCGTCGCCGCCCCGTCGAGTCCATGATGCCCTCGGCCGGACCTTTGCCGTAGTAGAGTTCATCCCAACGCGTGCAGGTCTGGTCGAACACCTCCAGCGGCTCAAGGTCCGCGCCCTCGGGCCGCACGAGCACTGCGCCGCAGTCGTCGTTCAGGTAGAAGGGAATCAGCTCCCCACCGCTGGCCACCGAGGTCCAACCACTCTCCGTGCGCGTGCGCGTGCGCGTCTTGCCGTCGCTGTCGGTGTAAGTCTCAGTGACTCTGCGTTCCCACTGTTCGTCCACGCTCCACGCGTAATGCACGCACCGGCACGTCGCGAGGAAGCTGGTCAGCGGGGCGTCCGCCTCCGCCGTGCCCTTGAGCTCCACCAGCCCGATAAAAACACCCGTGGATTTCGACGTGGGCAGGTTGTCCACCAGCCGCCGCCGCCGGCCCGCGCGCAGCGCACCCAGCAGGCACAGCAAGCCGAGCACCCCGCCGAGCACCGGCAGCCACGGGGCAAAGTTGTTCATGAGCCTTGGCTATAGCAAAGCTGGGCGGGGGAAGAACACTACAGAAACCGAGCACGGGCGGAGGACGACTGAACCACTAACCGGCACTGACTGGCACTGATGGGCCGGGAACTCCGCATGACTACGGTTCTCGGAGCTGGTCTCCCACTAGTGCAGGTCAGTGCAGGTTAGTGGTTTCGTATCACTGCGGCGACTTTCCCCGATGGCCCGTCCAAATTTCTCAATGGTGACACGTCAACAATCTCTTGGTAAACCTTCCGCCGTGAAACGAAACCGCCCTTCGCCCGGCCCGCGCTACGCGGCCCTCATCCAGTTGCTCCGCACCGCCGAGGAGCTGTGGAACGCCAGCCGCGTCTTCTTCGCCCGCTGGAACCTTAGCCCCAGCCAGTTCAACCTCCTCAACGTCCTCACCGACTTCCCCGCCGGCTGCACGCAGTCCGACCTCAGCCGCCAGCTCATCATGCACCGCTCGAACGTCACCGGCCTCGTGGACCGGCTGGCGGAGCGCGGCTTGGTCACCCGCAAGGAGAACGCCACGGATCGCCGGGCCTGGCTCGTCGTCCTCACGCCCGCCGCGCGCAAGCTGCTCGCCGAGCTGCTCCCGCACTACCACGCCGCCGCCGAGCAGGTCTGGGGCAAGCTCCCCGCCGCCCGCGCTGAGAAACTTGTCTCCGAACTCGCCGTCATCGCCGAAAACGCCACCCGCATCGCCAACGCCAAGTCTTAAGTCCAAGCCATGAAATCCGCCCGCAACTACCCGCTCCTGCTCACCAGCCAGTTCCTCGGCGCGCTGGGCGACAACGCCATCCTCGCCGTCATCGTCGGCCAGCTCACGCTGCTGGCGAAGGCCGGCACCATCACCGGCGACGAACTGCGCACCCGCAGCACGATCTACACAAGCATCCTGTTCATCCCCTACATCCTCCTCGCGCCACTCGCCGGCTATCTCAATGACCGCTACGCCAAGACCGCCTGGCTCGCTGGCGGAAACTTCCTCAAGCTCCTCGGCACCGCCGTCTGCGCCCTCAGCATCTGGTTCGGCTACATCTGGCAAGCCCCGGGCTACTTCCTCGTCGGCATTGGCGCCACCGTTTATGGCCCGGCCAAATACGGCATCCTGCCCGAAATCCTCCCCCGCGAGCGCCTCGTCAAGGCCAACGGCATGGTCGAACTGCTCACCCTGCTCGCCATCCTCCTCGGTGCCATCGTCGGCTCGGTGATGGTGGACCAGCTTCCCGTCGGCACCTGCTACATCATTGTCGCAGGCATCTTCGGTGCCTCCCTTGCCTTGAACTTCTTCATGGCCCCCACCCCCTCCGACGCATCTGTCCGCGTCCGCCAGAGTGTCGGCGAGTTCTTCGGTCACTTCGGCGCGCTGTTCGCCGGGCCTCGGCTGGGCAAAGTCCTCGTCGGCACCGCCCTCTTCTGGGTCTGCGGCGCCACCATGAAAATCAACTTCCAAGCCTGGGGCCTCGACGTCCTCAAACTCCCCGACAACACCCAGATCGCCCTGCTCGGCCTGTGGCTCAGTGTCGGGGTCATGGCTGGCAGCCTCCTCGCCGGCAAGCTCCTCGCCGTCAGCGACCTCAGCCGCACGCGTCGCTACGGCGTCCTGCTCGCGGGGATGTTGCTCGCGGTCTTCGCCGTCGAGCCGCTGGGCTTGCAGCCCATCGGTCAGCAACTTATCCAGAAGGCCGGGGCGGACGGCGTGCAGCAGACCGTGCTCGTCATCCTGCCCGTGGTCATGGGCCTGCTCATCGGCGCGGGCTTTGCGGCGGGCCTCTTCCTCATCCCGCTCAACGCCGCGCTTCAGGCCGAGTCCGACCCCACCAAGCTGGGCAAGACCATTGCCGTCCAGAACTTCTGCGACAATCTCGGCATGGTCCTCGCGGGCCTGCTCGTCTTCATCTGCGTTAAGGCGCACCTCTCCGCCTCCCAAGTCTTCCTCGGCCTGGCGGTCATGGTCGCCGCCGCGCTCACCTGGCTCAAGTTCCCGGCATCCGTGAAAGAGGAGGTAAAGCAGTGAACTGATTGGCTACCCACGAAACACGCGAAAGGACACGCATGAACACCGACGCTGACCAACCCACAGGCGCGCGAACGCCCACGTCCGCAGCCGCAACTGAACCTGCTGCGGACGTAGGCATCCGCGCTCCAACGGCAACGTCGCTCGGCTGGCGCGGAGTCATCGCATGCGCGGCGGTGGCCGTGGCGTGCTTCCAACTTGCTTACTACTCCAGCGCGCTCGCGCCGCTGATGTTGGGCTACGCATGGGCGCTCGTGGAGATGACTCGGGCGACGACTCCGCGACAGGCCTTCCTCGGTGGCATGTTGGTGGGGTTGGGTGTATTCGTGCCCCAGATGGGTTTCCTTTGGACGATATTCGGCATCCCAGCAGTCCCGCTCTGGTGCGTGCTGGCGTTTTGGATTGGCGCGTTTGTCTGGGTTGGTCGGCTAGCTCGGCAACAGTTCGGCGGCTGGGCCCTGCTACTTCTGCCGCTGTTGTGGATTGGCCTCGAATACTTTCGCAGCGAACTCTACTTCCTGCGGTTCACTTGGCTGAACATGGGCTACGCCTTCGCCGAGTGGCCATTGCTCGTGAGCACATGCGGCGGCGTGTATGGCATTGGGGCGGTGTTCGTGTCGCTTGGCTGCTTCCACTCCTTCTGTTGGCGGGCGCGCAAATGGAGCTACTGGCGATGGTTTTTCTTCTGGCCGCTGTTCTTCTTGGTTGCCGTTCAAGAAGTCATTCCATTCCCGGTGAGCAGACGAGCGCCGCAGTTGCCGCTCCGAACAGCCGGCATCCAGCTCGAATTCCCCGCCATGCTCGATGTTCCTCCAGCACTCGACCGCGTGCTCCTCGCCCATCCACAGACCGACCTCCTCGTCCTCAGCGAATACACCTTTGACGGAGCCGTGCCGAAGCGTGTGCGTGACTGGTGTCGCAAGAACGGCAAGCACCTGTTGGTTGGCGGCAAGGAAGAGCTCGGCGATGGCCGTTACTACAACACGGCGTTCGTCATTGGCCCCGACGGCGAAGTTGTCTTCCAGCAGGCGAAGGCCGTGCCTATCCAGTTCTTCAAGGACGGTTTGCCTGCGCCTGAGCAGAAGGTCTGGAACTCTCCCTGGGGTAAGCTCGGCATCTGCATCTGCTACGACTCCAGCTTCACGCGGGTGACGGACGAGCTGGTCCGTCAAGGCGCACAGGCGCTCATCGTGCCGGTGATGGACATGGAGGACTGGGGCGCGCATCAGCACTCACTACACAGTCGCATCGCCCCCGTGCGCGCCGCCGAGTATCGGGTGCCCGTCTTCCGCGTCTGCTCGTCGGGCATTTCCCAGTTGGTAGCGCGGGGCGGAAGTGTCCGCGCCAGTGCGCCCTTTCCGGGACACGGTGAAATCATCGGCGGCACCATCGCACTGAGTGCGCCAGGCGGAGGCTGGACCCGCCTGCCCTTCGACCGTTCGTTGGCGTGGCTTGGCCTGGCCTCCGTTGCCCTCACCCTGAGCGTAGCCTTGCAGCGCCGACTCCGCCGCAATCCTCCTTCCCCAGCGTCCTTGCCGTTGTAATCATGCGCTTAATCTTAATCGTAATCCCTCTCCCTCCCCTTCCATGAAAACCCTCCTCCGCCTCCTCCTCCGCCTCCTCCTCCGCCTCCTCTTCCGCTTCCGCGCCTTCAACGAGTCCGCCCTCCGCGCCCCTGGCCCGGTCCTCCTCATCCCCAACCACACTTCCTGGTTCGACTGGCTCTTCCTCGGCGTCTGCCTGGAAGACGACTGGAAGTTCGTCACCTCCGCCACCACCGCCCAGAAATCTTGGTTCCACAAGTTCGTGATGGTCAACTCCCGCACGTTCCCCATCGACAACGCCTCCCCCTACGCCGTGAAGCACATGGCAGAATTCCTGTCCAAGGGCGGCAAGCTCGTCCTCTTCGCGGAAGGTCGCCTCTCGCGCACCGGAACCCTGATGAAGCTCTTCGACGGCACCGGCTTCCTCATCCACAAGACCCACGCCAAAGTCATCACTGCTTACCTGCGTGGCGCGAGTCGTTTGCCCTACTCCCCAAATAACGGCTGGAAGCGCTGCCTCCCCAAAGTCACTGTCCACTTCAGCGACATCCTCACGCCGCCTCGGGAAGAGCACCTGAGCACTTCCCAAAGCCGTTCCCTGTTCACCCGATGGATTCGGGACCAACTGGTGAACCAGCAGTTCAATACGGAGATGGAGTTCGGTCCCCAAACCATCCCCGCTGCCATCGTCGCAGCCGCGTCCCAACAGCCCGGCAAGGTCATCCTCGAAGACGCGACGCAAACGGAACTCACCTATCGCAAACTCCTCCTCGGCGCGCAACTCATAGGCAGTCGCATCGCGCAAGCCACCACCTCGACAGCCTCCAGCCCACCCCTCTCGCCTCATCTGATGAAAGGAGAGAGCTGGCGTGAGCAACTACGCGGCTTGGCGGGAGCCGCCAGAGACCTCCTCTTTCCTCCGGCCAGCCGCCTCCTTCCTCCGAAGCAGGAGGCAGGAGCGCACAGTGCTCTCCTGAGAGAACGCTCACCCTCCAGCCCCATTCCCATCGGCGTCCTGCTGCCCAACGTCAACGCCACCCCCGTCGTCCTCCTCGCCCTGTGGCAGCAAGGCATCGTCCCTGCCATCCTCAACTACTCCACGGGCACGCCCACGATGCTCACCTGCACGGAACTTGCAGGCCTGAAACACATCATCACCTCCCGCGCCTTCATCCAACGCGCCAAGCTGGAGTCCGAACCCTTCGAGCAAGCCGGCGTTAAACTCCTCTACCTCGAAGACCTCCGCGCCACCATCACCAGCCTCGACCGGCTAATAGCGCTCCTCTCCTCACTAATTACCAATCACTCCTTACCCCCGTCGGCCCCAGACAACACCGCCGCTATCTTGTTCACCAGCGGCTCCGAAGGCATCCCCAAAGGCGTCGAACTCACCCACCGCAACCTCCTCGCTAACACCGGTCAGCTCCTCGCGCGCTGCGACCTCCTCGACAGCGACCGCTTCTTCAACGCCATGCCCCTCTTCCACAGCTTTGGCTTGAGCGCCGGCCTCGTGCTACCGCTGGTGCGTGGCAACTACATCTTCCTCTACCCCTCCCCCTTGCATTACCGCGTCGTGCCCACCGTCTTCTATGACAAGGACTGCACCGTCCTCTTCGGCACCAACACCTTCCTCAGCGGCTATGGCCGCAAGGCCCATCCCTACGACTTCCGCAGCCTGCGCTACCTCTTTGCCGGGGCGGAGAAGCTCCAGTCCGCCACCGCCGAGCTCTGGGCACAGAAGTTTGGCGTCCGCGTCTTCGAAGGCTACGGCGCCACCGAGTGCAGCCCCTGCCTCAGCGCCACCACTCCCTTGGAACCCAAGCACGGCACCGCCGGCCGCTTCCTCCCCGGCGTCGAGTGGCGTCTCGAAGCCGTGGACGGAATCGGAGCCGCAGGTGAGCAGGTAGGAAGACCAGCAAGTCAGCCTGCCGCTCAAGCCTCTGAACCATCCGCACCTAATCCTCCCACCCGCCCACTTTCCCACCCGCCCACTTGCTCACCTGCCCCCCTGCCCCCCACCGGCCGCCTCTTCGTCCGAGGCCCCAACATCATGAAAGGCTACCTCAACCAAGATGCCAACGCCAAGTTCCTCGCCGGCGGTGGCTGGTATGACACCGGCGACATCGTCAGCGTGGACCCCGAAGGCTTCGTGAGCATTCGCGGACGCATGAAACGCTTCGCCAAGATCAGCGGCGAGATGGTCAGCCTCACCGCCGTCGAAGACGCCCTGGCTGGAGCCTTCCCGCACTACGGCCTCCGCTGTCAGACCGCCGTCGTCACCCGTCCCGACGAAGCCAAGGGAGAAGCCCTCATCTGCTGCACGAACGAGCCGAAGCTCACCCCCGCCGAGCTACGCGACGCCATCAAGTCCAAAGGCCTCTCGAACCTTTGCGTCCCCAAGGAAATAGTCGTCGTGAAGGAAATCCCCAAGCTCGGCACCGGCAAGGTGAACCACCGCGAGCTTCAGACCATGGTCCAGACGCCCAAGTGAAGTGTGCCTGCCAAACACGCGAATGACCGCAAATGGAAAACCACTTGCCCGACCCCCTGCCGCTTTGACACAAGCCAAGCGCGGCCCTGCCTCCTCCCTCTTCCAGCGGGAGCGGGCCGGGGTGAGGGAGCACGGCTGCGAGGTCTTGGTGCAGTGGACATACACCAGACTCCATTACCTTTCCCCCTCACCCTTACCCGGGTCCGCTGGGAAAAGGCATGACGCCGCCCGCGTTGGTGTTAGATGCAGCCCACCGCTGGTAGGGCGCGTCTGTCCCCAGCGCGCCGGTTTGGTATCCGTCCACCGCAGCGGCGCGCTGGGACAGACGCGCCCTACCTATCTGCATCCAGCCCCCTCTTTCACATGATTATTGCTCCTGTCCCCGCTCCGCCTCCGCCCCGTCGCCGCTGGCCGCGCATTCTCGCGCTCACCACGCTGCTGCTCTCCCTCGGCGGTTGCGTGGCTTGCCAGGTTTTCCACTCCGGTCCCTATCGCACTACGGAACCATTGCCCGAGGCCAAGCTCCTCGACATCCACGTCCACACGGCTGGCATTGGCGCGGGTGACAGTGGGTGTTTCATTTCCAAGCAGATGGAAGCGAGCTGGAAACTGAGCATCTACCTCAAGAGCTTCGGCACCACCCGCGAGGCACTTCAGACCAAAGGCGACGCCTATGTCGTGCAACTCATCTCCCGTCAGCTCGCGGCCAGCCAGCACGTCGGACAAGCCATCCTCCTTGCAATGGATGGCGTCGTAGATGCAAACGGTGAGCTAGACAAGTCGCGGACGGAGATCTACGTCCCCAACGCCTTCATCGCCCGGGAGACGGCGAAGACCACCAACCTTCTTTTCGGTGCGAGCATTAACCCCTTGCGCAAGGACGCCCTCGCGCAGCTCATCGAAGCCAAGGCGAACGGTGCCCGACTCATCAAATGGATTCCCAGCATCATGCAGTTCGATCCCGCCGATGCTCGCCTCACGCCCTTCTATCGGAAGCTCGTCGAACTAAAACTCCCGCTCCTCACCCACGCCGGGCAAGAGCGCTCCTTCACCAGTGCGCGCGATGAACTCTGCGACCCGCAACGTCTCCACCTCCCCCTGAAGCTCGGCGTCACCGTGATCGTCGCGCACATCGCCTCCACCGGTGCGAACGCCGGGGAGCGGGACACCGACCGCCTTGCCCCGATGATGGCGCAATACACAAACCTCTTCTCCGAGATCTCCTCCCTCACGCAAGTCAACAAACTGGGCTATCTCCGGGAAGCCCTGACCCGTCCCGAGTGGTCAGGCCGCCTCCTCTTCGGCTCCGACTACCCACTCATCAACACTCCGCTCTGCTCGCCCTACTGCTACCCCCTGAATCTCACTGCGGAACAATGCCGTCGCCTCAGCGC
>JAYTIO010000753.1:0-8000 GCA_043731805.1 Pedosphaera sp.
CGAGTTTGGCAATGTCCGCGTTGCTGCCGGCGGCGAGGATTTTGTCGCCGCGCACGGCGACGGCTTGCGCGAGGCTGAACTTCGCGTCCACGGTGGCGACCTTGGCGTTGCGCAGGATGAAGTCGGCTGGCTCGGCTGCGGGCAGCGTGACCACGGCGGTCAGCAGAAACACCGATGGCAGAGCGCGGAGAAATTGGCGTCGAAACAAACGGCTGAACATGCTTTTGATAATGCTGACATGAGTGCGCGGGGACAAATGGAATCTGGTTGGTGGAGCGCGGATGCCCACGTTCGCAGCCGATGCGAGCCGCGGCGGAGCCTCTGCGGACGGGGGCGTCCGCGCTCCGGGCGTGGGGGCTGGCAGGCCCTTGTATGCGCGTGGCTGCTGCTGGCCTCGCTGCTGCCCGCCCGCGCCGCCACGCTCATCTACCGCACCACGTTCGAATCGCACGAAGGCTACAACGCCAGTTTCACCCTGAGCGGGCAGAACAACTGGGTTCACGAAGGCACGGGCGGCAATGGGCTGGTGAACGGCTTCATCCCCGGCGCGGGGCAGTCGGCTTACATCGGCTTTGCGCCGCCGACGGACACAAACTTCTCGGTCAACGTCTGGCGCCCCGTGAACCTCGCGCCGGTGCCGATGAACCTGAGCGTCGTCACCTTCTCCGTCACGATGCTGGTCGCGGATTCCAGCAACGGCCAGCGCGATGATTTCCGGTGGAGCATCTACAACACGAACGGCGCGCGGCTCCTCACGCTGGACTTCGACAACGCCTCCACGGGCATCAACTACGCGCTCGACGGCGCGGGCGGCTTCGTCGCCACGGGCTTTCAGTTCACGCGCGGTGCGGTGCATGAGCTGGCCGTGACGCTGAACTTCCCGCGCAACCGCTGGCAGGCGTCGCTCGACGGCACACTACTGACCTCGCCCTTGCCCATCACCACGACCAACGCGGCGCTCAACCTCGGCGACATTGACGCGGTCTGGGCCATCCGCACGCCTGGGAGCGCAGGGAACAACCACCTCGTCTTCGACAACTACCAGATCTCCGGCGAGCCGCGCGTGTCGGTGCCGACGCTGGTCTCGGCGTCGCGGCAGGGCGATGGCTTCCTGCGCCTGACGGTGCAAGCGGAGCAAGCCACGCGGAACGCGATCGAGGTCTCGACGAACCTGACGCAGTGGACGGCGGTGACGACGAACGGCGCGCTGGACGGGCTGTTCGACGTGCTGGACGGCTCGCCGCTCACGCTGCCGCGCCGCTTCTATCGGGTGCGATTGGCGGAGCCGTAATGCCGTGCCGGCGGTTTGCAAGCGCCGGGTTGCGCGTTGACTGGAGGGTTGCGCTCGGTCTGTCGGCTGCCTCGGACGGCGGTTGCAAACCGCCGGCACGGGGGCCGCCTCACTTCGCCTTCGCCTTCTTCTTCCCCTCGAGCACATCCAGTGATCGAGTCGGGTCCATGCGCTTGTAGTCAGCCTCGGTCGGGCCGCCGCCGAATTGCTTCCAGTAGAGTTCGGCGAAGGGATTGAGTTTGGGACCGACGACCTTTTCGTTCACCAGAAGCGGCTGGCAGTCGGCCCACCACTGGTCGTAGGCGGCGGCGAGTTGCTTGACCACGTCGGGGTGTTGCGCGGCGACGTCGGTCTGTTGGCCGGAGTCGACTTTCACATCGAAGAGCTGCCACTTCGGCTCCACGCCGCCGTTCGGGGAGACGAGCTGCCAGCGGGTGTTGCGCACGCTGCACATGGCGAACTTGGCGAGGTTTGGGTCGGAGAACTTCGGCCAGCGACCGAGGTGGGTGAACTGGTTCCGGTCAGGCAACGTGCCGGTCGGCTTTTCTAGCAACGGCACTAGGCTGCGGCCCTCGACTTGTTTCTTCTCCTCGTCCGTCAGCTTCGCGCCTGCGATTTCCGCGAGGGTCGGGAAGAAGTCAATGTGCGCCGCGAGCACGCCGCAGTCAGCGGGTTTCAAGGTGCCGGGCCAGCGCCAGAAGCTCGCGGCGCGTGTGCCGCCGAGCCACGCGGAGCCTTTGCTGCCGCGCATCCCGGCGTTCCAGACGGGCACGCCGGCGGTGCCACCGTTGTCGTTCATGAAGATGACGAGCGTGTCCTTCGCGATGCCCCACTCGTCGAGCTTGGCCAGCACCTTGCCGATGTTCTGGTCAATGTTGTGGACCATGCCGAGGAAGCTCGCGGCCGGCTCGGGCACCTTGTCGGCGTAGAGCGCCTTGTCCTCGGGGCGCGCGTGGTAAGGCCCGTGCGGGGCGTTGGAAGGGATGTAGGCGAAGAAGGGTTTGCCGCTCTTGCGCTGCGAATCCATCCACTGCGTCGCCTGCCCGTAAAGGACATCGGTGCAGTAGCCCTTGGTCTTCTCGAACTTGCCGTTGTGGAGGATGGCGGGGTCGAAGTAGGTGTTGCCCGGGGCGTCGCCGCAGGAGCCGGGATACGACTGCCCGATGCCGCCCGCGCCGTGGATGAAGACTTCGTCGAAGCCGCGGCGGCCCGGCTGGTAGTCCGCTTCGTCGCCGAGGTGCCACTTGCCGAAGATGCCAGTGGTGTAGCCGGCGGTCTGGAGAACTTGCGCGAGCGTGGTGGCCTTCAGCGTGAGGCGTTCGCGCTCAAGGATGGTGTGGGTGATGCCGTTCTTGAACTCGTGCCGGCCGGTGAAGAGCGCGCTGCGGGTGGGCGCGCAGGTGGGGCTGACGTGGAAGTCCGTGAAGCGCACACCCTCGGCGTGGAGGCGGTCCATGTGCGGCGTCTTGAGCACGGGGTTGCCGTGCGCGGAGAGGTCGCCGTAGCCCTGATCGTCGGTGAAGAAGACGACGATGTTCGGGCGCTGGCCGGCGATGGCGGCGTGGGATTGGCCGCACAGCCCGCAGAGGAATGCGAACAGGACGAGGCGGAGGAAAGTAGTTTTCATGCGGGCGAAATTCATGACCGAGAAGACGCGGCGTGGCGAGCGGAAGTCACAGGCTGCCGCAACACGGGCGGATGCGTTCGGCGCTACCTCCGCTTCTCCAGCTTCAGGAAGTTCCCCATGAGCTGGCGGCCGTGCTCGGTGAGGATGCTCTCCGGGTGAAACTGCACGCCCCAGATAGGCAACTCCCGGTGGCGCACGCCCATGATTTCGCCTTCCTCGGTCTCAGCGGTGATTTCGAGGCAGGCAGGGAGGGTGTCGCGCTTGATGACGAGGGAGTGGTAGCGCGTGGCGTTGAAGGGGCTGGGAATGCCGGCGAAGAGGTCTTCGCCATTGTGCCGGATGGGCGAGGTCTTGCCGTGCATCATGCGGTAGTTCACGACGACTTCGCCGCCGAAGGTGTGGCCGATGCACTGGTGGCCGAGGCAGACGCCGAAGAGGGGGACGTGCGGCCCGAACGCGCGGATGATGTCGTTGGACAAGCCGGCCTCACGCGGGGAACAGGGGCCGGGCGAGACGAGGATGCGCTCGGGCTTCAGGTCGCGGATTTGGTCCAGGGTGATTTCGTCGTTGCGGACGACGCGAAGGTCGGCCCGCAGCTCGCCGAGATACTGGACGAGGTTGAAGGTGAACGAGTCGTAGTTGTCGATGACGAGAATCATGGCAGACGCGGGCGGAAGCTAGCGGCGGGGCGAAGCTTTTGGAACTGGAATTCCTAGCCCCACCCGAGATGCTCGCTGCGCTCGCGCCTCCTGCGTCGGTAAATGAGGTTCGACAGAGTCTCACCCTACCGGGGTGTCAGTCCGCGAAGAGGAAGCGGAGGTCGTCCAGCGTCAGCGCCTGCGCGAACTTCTCCTCGCCCAACACGTCCTCGGCCAGCGCGCTCTTGGTCTTTTGCAGGGCGCGGATTTTCTCCTCGATGCTGTCTTTGATGAGTAGGCGGTAGGCGATGACTTTCTGCGTCTGGCCGATGCGGTGCGTGCGGTCAATGGCCTGCGCCTCCACCGCCGGATTCCACCACGGGTCGAAGAGCACGACGTAGCTGGCGGCGGTCAGGTTGAGGCCGAAGCCGCCGGCTTTCAGTGAGATGAGGAACACACCCGCGCCCGGCTGCGACTGGAACTCGCGCACGAGGTCGCCGCGGTTCTCCGTGCCGCCGGCGAGGTAGTGCAGCGGCCAGCCCTTCTCCGTGAGGGTTTCCTTGAGCAAGTCCAGCAGCGAGACGAACTGCGAGAAGACGAGGACCTTGTGGCCTTCCTCCATCAAGGGTTCGAGCTGCTCGATGAGCGCCTCGAGTTTCGCGCTCTCGGCCTTCGAGTCGGCTTTCACCAGCTTGGGATGGCAGCAGATTTGGCGCAGCCGCAGCAGCGAGGTGAGGAAGTGGAAGCGGTCTTTGTTGAGCTGCTTCTGCGTTTGGACTTTCAGCAACATCTGCTGCGCGCGCTTCAGCTCGGCGCGGTAGAGCGTCTTCTGTTCGCCTTCGATTTCGCAGTAGAGGTCTTCCTCCACGCGGTCGGGTAGGTCGCGCGCGACTTGGGATTTGGTGCGGCGCAGCAGGAAGGGGCGGACGCGGGCGGAGAGGCGGCGGCGGGCGTGCGGGTCTTCCTTGGCGTCGTAGAGTTGGCCGAACTGCGCGCGGCTGCCGAGCACGCCGGGCATGGCGAAGGACATGAGGCTCCACAAGTCGAGCAGGCGGTTCTCGATGGGCGTGCCGCTCAGGACCAGGCGGTGTTCGGCGCGGAGGGCACGGGCAATCTGCGCGGTCTGCGAAGACGGATTCTTGATGTATTGGCCCTCGTCGAGGATGACGGCTTGGAAGTCGGTGCGGGCGAGCGACTCGCCGACGAGGCGGAGTTGCGTGTAGTTGAGGACGTGAAGGTCGGCGGTGGTGGTGAGCGAAGGGAGATTGGCCGCGTCGGTGCCGTGCCAGATTTTCACGCGCAGGCCGGGAGCGAAGCGTTCGACTTCCGCACGCCAGTTGTCGGTGACGCTCTTTGGGCAGACGACGAGGGAGGGGCGTGGGGCGGGCGTCCCGCCTGCCGCTTGTCCGGCAAGCGTCCCGCTTGCCGAGCCAACCGGGACGGTTGGCAGACGCGTGGCAGTCGGGACGACTGCCCCACTAGCGGCGGCAGCCGGGACGGCTGCCCTACTACGGAGCCAGAGGAGCCAGGCGAGCGTCTGCAAAGTTTTTCCCAGGCCCATGTCGTCGGCGAGGATGCCGCCGAAATGGTTCTCCGCGAGGTAGGCGAGGAAGTGGAAACCTTCGAGCTGGTAGGGCCGCAAGTCCGCTTTCAGCCCGGCGGGCAAAGCGGGGGCGACGCGTGTCTTCAGCTCGGTGGCGCGGCGCTGGATGGCCTGGGTCTGCGCCTCGGGCAGGAACTTCTTCGCCGCCGGGTCGGCGAGTTGGAGGGCGTGGAGACGCTGGGGTTCGTCGGTGAGTTCGCGCGAGGTGAGGCCGAGGCGGGCGAGCTGTTCGTCTTCCTCGTCGGTGAGTTTGAACTCCAGTTTGCGCCAGCCCTTGTCCGCCAGCCGCACGAAGCCGCCCTTGGCCGAGAGGAGTAGCTTGATTTCCGCCGGCGTGAGCTGCGTGTCGGCGACGTTGACGATGACGCGCAAGTCGAACCAGTCCGTGCCCGCCTCGGTGGCTTCGAGCTGCACGGTGCCGGCGATGGCGCCCTCGGCGAACGAGGCGAGTTCGCCCTCGAGCTTCAGCTCGATGTCGGGCGGGACGGTGCGGAGCCAGGCGGCGAATTCCTCGGGGAATTTCTTCGTGACGCGCTTGGTGAGCGTGCCTTGGAAGCGGTCGTGTTTACAGTCCAGCGGGCTCATCAGCGCGGGCACGGCGGCCAGCGCGGAGCGGTCGTAGAAGACGATGGCAAGGTCGCCCTTGGCCTTGGGCTGCGGGGTGCGCTCGGTGCCCCAGCCGATGGGCGTCCAGTGTTCGAGCACCACGCCGTCAGTGGAGAAGGCGTTCACGCGCACGACGCATTCTTCGGACTTGGAGAATTGGCTGAGGGGCCGCAGCGACGCGGTGATGCGGAGGCGCAACGGGCGTTGCTCGACGCGCTGGCTCAGGCGCGCGGGCAGTTCGAGGCCGAGCCGGCGCAGCAGCGCGACGCCCTCCGGGCGCTCGAAGGCGGCGGCGGGAATGCGGTTCTCCCGCGTCGGGTCCACGATGCCCGGCACTAGCGGCGGGCCGGGGAAGATGGTGGTTTCCCCCACGTAAAGCACCGGCGAGCCGCTCACCACGAACAGCACGGGCGGCATGGCTTGCCCGCCCGCCAACGTGAGCCGGAGCAGGTAATCGCCGTCGTCGTTCGCGGCGGGCGTGAGCTGCCAGCGCAACGGCTCCGCGCTCCACGCGTAAGCGGCGCCGGTGGTCGTCACGATGCGGTCGCGCAGTGCCGGCGTGCGCAGCAGGAAGCCCAGCGTGCGCGCCGCGTCCACGTCGCGCACATGGATGCGGGACTGGACGCCCATCGAGGAGTAGCGGCCCCGATAGGCTTGCCAGAGGAACTCCACGTCGGGATGCAGCGTGGCTTGACCCAGGTTCAAATGGTCCGTGAGCCGGGCATAGGTCGTGGATTTCAGCGCTTCAAACTCGGTGGCCCCGGGGCGCTTCCACTCGAGGTCCGCACCGATCGGGCTCAAGCGGACGCGCAGGTCGGTGAGTGCGGCGGCATCCGTCGGCACGTCGTCGTCGGACAGCTCGTGGAGGCGGCGATTCCACTCCTCGACTTCGCGCCCACGTTGCCAGCGGCGGATGCGGTCGCTGACCTTGGTGAGGTCGGAGACGGGCTCCATGAACTTCGGGATGGTGCCGCCCGCGAGCTGCGTGGCGTGCGCGACGTAGAGCCAGAACTCGTGTTCCTCCTTGGGTGTCGAGGGCCAGATTTTCAGCGGCTGATACGCCTGCTGGGCCGGCGGGGTCAGCCCCAGCGTGGTGAAGTCGGCCGGGTAAATGGCCCCGTAGCTGGTCACGCGCGCGGCGGTGTGATGCACCTTGGTCAGGTAGGCAATCTCCTCGCGCGTCAGCTCGCGGCCCACGGCGTCGCGGAGTTGATCGGCGAGCGGGCTGATGCTGAATGCGCGTTTGGGTGCGGGCTTGGGCGTGCCCACCGGGGTCACGACGCCGGTGGCCTCGCTCGTGGGGCTGAGGAGCAAGGTCTTGAGCGTGGCATAGGCGTGCTTGCAACCGCCGTCGAGCGGGCAGGTGCAGGAGTTCAACCACTTGCCGTCCTCGAACTCCCAATCCACCAGATACACTTCACCGCCCTCGACATCGGCCTGGTAGTGCGTGCCGGGGACTGCGCAGCTCACGCCGAGCACGCGGCCCTGGCGGAAGTAGTCCTCGCCGCGTGTGCGGTCGCCGGCCCCGAAGGCACGGAGGGCCTCCCAAGCTTTGCTCTCTTGCTGCAACGGTGGCATGGGACTGCTCATGGCGGGAGGCGATTGGGCGTGATCAAAACGGGGTGCGGAGTAAGCGATTTGACCGACGGGGGCAAGCCAACTCGCCGTCGTCACCCGTCGCGGGGCACACCTTGACACCCGCACCACGGCAGGTGAACTCCCTCGCCCCGCGACGCAGGAGCGGGGAGAGGGCTGGGGAGAAGGGGTCGTGATAACCCAGTGATAACGCCCCTCTTCTCCCCGGCCCTCTCCTCCATCGGATGGAGGAGAGGGAGGAGGCTTCCTCGTTCGGATGGTGCGGGTGTCAAGTTGCGCCCCCGTCGCACGGCCGCTTTTGGCTTGAGCTTTCCACGGTGAACTTTGAGCGTTCGCCGCCATGTCCTTACCCTTGCGCCGCCCTTCGCCGTTCTGGCTGTCGCTGGGCGTGGTCGCGGGGCTGTATCTGCTCTTCCTCGTGGCGATGCTCGCGGCGACGGCGAGCTACAGTTCGCCGGGGAAGCTGCTGGAGGCGCTGGACAAGCGGGAGATTCAACACTCGATCGGGTTGAGCCTCGTGACCTGCACGGTCACGGCGCTGCTCTCGCTGCTGCTGGCGGTGCCGGTGGGTTACTTCCTCGCGCGGGCCAAGTTCCCCGGCAAGCACTGGCTCGAAGCCGCGCTGGACATCCCCATCGT
>JAYTIO010000754.1:0-7076 GCA_043731805.1 Pedosphaera sp.
CGTCAATGATGACGATGCGCTCGGCGAGGAGCTTGCGGAGTAGTTCGGCGTGTGCGGCTTGGCTCATGATTCAGAACAAACGTCCGTGCAGTGTGGGGATTGGCAGGGGAAACTCAAGACTCGGCGCGGATTCGGGGGCGGCTCAGTTCCCTGCGGCGCTCTGTGAGCGCCGTTGGTCGTTCGGACGCGAAACGGCGGTCACAGACCGCCGCTACAGTGGGTCCGAGCCTTGAATCTGCTACGGCTTCGTCCCATCCGGTTTCAGAAACACCACCTTCACGCCGGACTTCTTCTGCTCGGGCTTGTTAAACGCGTCCATCAAGGTCGGCGGCGCGGCGGAGGTAGCTGGCGGGGCAACTGGCGCGGGCGCGTTGCCCACCGGTGCGAGCGCCTCGCGGAGCGCACCTTCGACGAGCGACGTGCAATGCACCTTGGTCGGCGGCAGCGGCCCGAGGTCTTTGGCAAACTCCTCGCCGCGCATGGCCAGCGCCTCGGCGGCGGTTTTGCCCTTGATGAGTTCCATCGCGAGGCTGGCGGCGGCGATGGCCGTCTCGCAGCCGAAGGACTGGAAGCTGGCGCGGTCAATCACCTTGCGCCCGCCCTCCTCCTTGAACTTCACCCACACGCGCAGCATGTCGCCACAATCGGCGTTGCCCACGGTGCCGATGGCGTCGGCGTTGGGCAGCTCGCCCATGTTCTCCGGGTTCGCCATCGCGGCGGTGACGCGTTGCTGAAAGTCATTTTCCATTTCGCGAGAAAGCATAACCGCATTTCTCGCCACAGCGCAGGCCTAAAATTCCCAGTGCAAGCGTGCGCCGACGATGGGCACCGGGCCGCGGTCGCGGTTGTAGGCGGGATTCGTGACGAACTGGAAGTCCAGCATCGCGTGCGTGCGCCACGGCAGGCGAGCATCGTAATACGTCTCCAGCAAAATCTCCGGAGCGTAGTTCAAGCTGCCATCGCCCACCGTGATGCCCGTGCCGCCGACCGCGAGGAAGCGCCGGTGGTCGAGCGAAATCCCGTTCACCACGCCCGCGACACCGATCGTGTCCTCGGCCCGGCCCCACGCGCGGCCCTTCAGACTCAGGCCGGTAGAAATCGTGCGATCCACATCGGTGAACATCCACGTCTGGTTCTGGCCGTCGTTCCAACCGGCGCGCAGAAACACGCCGAGATCGGGCGCGATTTCCTGTTCCGCGTTCAGCCCGAAACCAAATTTCCGCCGCCACGCGCGCGTCGCCAGAATGTTTCCGCCCAGCGCGGGATCCGCGACAGTGTCCGCGTAACTGCCCATCTGCGCCTGCGTGAGGAACACGAGCCCGCGCACCGCGCCGGGCCGCTCCGCGAGCGTGTGGCGATGCTCCAGTTCGAACACCGTGGACCACGAGCGCGTGAAGGACTTGTCCATCGAGGTGCCATTCGCGTAACGCGGCACGAGAAAGGTGCCGGCCCGGGCGGCCCATTTCGGCTCGTTCCATTCTACCGCCGCGCCGGACGTGTATCCGAGCGCGTCCGCCGGAAAATCCCACGCGCCGTTGGCCATGAGCGACCAGTTGAGGAACTGCGTGCGCGGGTCGTTCGCGTAAGCGTTGCGGTCGAAGAGGTCTTTGGCGCTGAGTTTGCCGATGGTGAAGGTGAGGTGGGAAACATCGCGCGTGCCGGCGACTTGCAGCGCGTCATCGGCGACGCTTTCCGATTCGCCGCCGAGGCTGATGGTCTGACGCAGGAAAGCGCGGGCGAACGTGACATTGGGAATCTGCGTGCCCAAGCGGAAGGATTCTCCGTTGGGGAAACCCGCCACACCAGTCGCGTCACTCAGGCCGAAGCCTTGCCACATCATTCCATCGACATAGACCTCCGCCCCCGCCCACAAGCGCCGCCCCATCATCAGGTCCAGTGAAAGAGTTCGCTTGAACTCCCACTGGTTGCGCAGGCTGTTCGGCCCGGACACCGGCGCGGCGAACGTCGAATGGGCCTGACCGACGAAAGTGGATTGCGCGTGGAAGTTCCAGTCGGCTGTGACGGTGACGTTGGTGGCGATGGGATGCGTCAGCTCGACGGCGGGTGAAAGCTCTGCTGCGGGGAGCGTGACCGCCTGCGCCAAAGTGAGCAGCAGCGCCGCATTTGGAATAACTTTCATACGGTGAACTCGAGCCATCAGCGTTCGGGAACAGCACGTCCGTGGCGTTCGAATCAAGCAGCCTCCAACTTGTATCTCGGCACCGTCGCATCCACCTCCTGCGCCCAGGCGTCAATGCCGCCGCGCAGATACTTGGCGCGCGTAAAACCGTGGCCGGCGAAGTAGGCGGCGGCGTCGAGGCTCGCGGAGCCGTCGTGGTCGTAGAAGACCAGCAGCGCGTCGCGCGCCGCGCCCATGAGGGATTGCACTAGTTCCTGGTTCACGAACTCCGCGCCGTCGAGATGGATGGCGTCCCATTCCTCGCGCGTGCGGATGTCCAGCAGGAGCAGCGTCTCGCCACGCGCGCGGCGGTCGGCGAGGTCGCGGGGCGTGATTTCAATCTGCCGGTCCTGCTCGTGGCTGGCCTGGATGTGCGCGATGACTTCGGTGACGGGCAGCGGGCCGTTGCGCTCGCAGAGCTGGCCAAGCGTCTCGGTGGGCTGGAAGCCGCAGCTCGAGCAGCCGCCGAGGTGATACTTGCGGAATAGCGCCCGCCGCGCACCGGGGAAGGAGGCGAGCACGTCGGCCATGGAAGTCTCCGGGGAGAGTGAAGCGGTCGAAATCACAGGGGCAGACTTAGCCACGGATGGAACACGGATGGAACACGGATTTTGAACCACGTCCGCCGATGCCGTTCAGCGGGCGGGCACGTGCGCGTCTCCCTCGCCGCGCCGCTTTTGGAAGGGCACGCTGTTCACCACTTCCAGCACGAGGCCGGAGAAGGTGTGGCGGCGCTTGGCCAGACCATCGGCAATCTCCTTCGTCGCGGTGCGGTCGTAATACTCCAGCCCGCGGCCCAGCGAGTAGGTCAGCAGCTTCTCCACGAGGCAGCGGATGAAGTCCTCGCGCTTCTGCCGGGCGAGCAGGTTCGCCAGCTCCACCGGCCCCTTGAACTTGTCCGTCGGGCCAAACTCGCCGCTCGGGTCAATCGCCGTCCCAGCGTCCAGCGCCCGGAAGCCGCCGACCGCATCGTAGTTCTCCAGCGCGAAGCCGATGGCGTCCATCTTGGTGTGGCACGAGGCGCACGTCGGGTTGGCGCGGTGCTGCTCCATGCGCTGCCGGAGCGTGCCGGTGAGCTGCTTCTGGTCGTCGAGTTCGGGGACATTCGGCGCGGGTGGCGGGGGCGGCGTGGCGAGGAGGTTTTCCAAAACCCACTTGCCACGCTTCACGGGCGAGGTGCGCGTGGGGTTGGAGGTGAGCGTGAGAATACTCGCGTGCGTGAGGACGCCGGCGCGCGGCTGGCCTTTGAGACTCACGCGCTGAAACTCTTCGCCGGTCACGCCCGCGAGGCCGTAGTGCTGCGCGAGTCGCTCGTTGACGAAGGTGTAGTCCGCCGTGAGGAACTCGAAGACGCTCCGGTCCTCGCGCAGCACGCTCTCGAAGAGCAGCTCCGTCTCGCGCTGCATCGCGGCGCGCAGCTTGGCATCGAAGGCCGGGAACAGCTTCTTGTCCGGCTGCACGAGGGCGAGGTTGCGGAGCTGGAGCCACTGGCCGGCGAAATTCTCGACGAGCGCCTTGCTCCGTGGGTCTTTCATCATCCGGCGAACCTGCGCCTCCAGATTCTTCCGCAACTGCCCGCGCTCGGCCAGCGCGAACAACTCCTCGTCCGGCATGGAGCTCCACAGGAAGTAACTCAGTCGCGACGCCAGTGAGAACTCGTTGACCGGATGAACAGACTTCGGGTTGTCCGGCTCCGGCTGCAACTCGCCCCGGAAGAGGAAGTGCGGCGAGATGAGCACCGCCTTCAGCGCCGGCAGCACGCTGCCCTCGAAGGTTTCGCCGTGCCGCTGGCCCAACTCGTAAAGCTTCATCAGCCGCTCGACCTCCGCCGGCGTGACGGGCCGGCGATACGCCCGGCGCGCGAAGGCTCCGATGACCTCGCGCGCGACCTGCGGCGCGGTTTCCTTCGTGGCCCGCTTGGGGAAAATGCGCCGGTGCGTCTCCGGCAGCATCTCGGCGGCGGCCTCGGGCGGGCCTTCGACTTCGAGGTGTCGCACGCTCACGGAGCCCTTCTGCTGCTTGCCGGTCAGGGGTTTGGCCGCTTCCTCGGGCGACAAGCCGGTCTTGTCCCGCAGCACGACGACGCGCAAGAGATGCTTCCCCGCCGGCAGCCGGAACTTCGCCTCGTAATGCTCCGGGGCCGACTCGTCCGCCTCCACCTTCACCTGCCGGAGAATCTGTTCGTCCCGCATGAACGCGAGCACCATCGCGTTCGAGCCGGTCGGCTTCGCCCAGGCCAGCGTGCGGAGGAAATACTCGCCGTCGCGCGGCGCGTTGAAGTCGAACGCCACATCATCCTCCTCGACACTGTTGAGCGACACCCAGCCATCGCCCTGCTTCTTCGCGTTGTAGCCCACCAGCAGGAAATCCGGCAGCAGCCGCATCACCGCGTTCGGCGTCGGCTCCACGACCTCCACCCACTCGACCGCGAAGGCCCGCGTCTGGCTGCGGCCCTTGCTGTCCTTGGGCGTCGTGTAGGGATTGAGCAAGGTCATGGTCAGCTCGTGCTGGCCGGCCGGTAACGCCACCGGCACCTCGGCCACATGGGGCAGCTCAGGATCCCCGCGCACCTCGATGACCTGCACCACCTTGCCGTCCACGCGCACCTCCATCTTCGTCTGCTCCGGTGCGACGTGCCGCGTCTGCGTCGAGAGCCGCAACCGGTGCTCGCCCGCCCGCGCCACGGAGAACTTCGCCTTCAACGGCGTCGTGCCCGAGACGCGGCGGGCCGAGTCCGGGCTGGTGGTCGAATTTCCGCCCTGCAACTGCCGCGCCGCGATGCGCTGGGCCGTGGGCCGACCCTGAACGAGCGACGGCGCAGCTTCCGGCGGGTCGAACAGCTCGATGCCTTCGATGGCCAGCCCGCGCGAATACTTGGTGCCCGTGCCGGCCGGGCCATCGAGCGGATTCAGCAGGCCAAAGGAGAGCGTGTGGCTCCCCGGCCGCAACGCCACCTTGAACTCCACCACCGTGGGTGACTCCAACGTGCCGTTCACTGAAACCGTCTGCACCACGACGTCATCCACCCGGACCTCCAGACGGGCCGACTCCTGGCCGGCGACACGTTCCGCCGCCTGGATGCGCAGGCGCTGCTCGCCGGTGTTCACGGTGGTAATGCGCAGCGTCGCCACGCCCTTGGTGAACATCCGCATCGTGCCGGTCGCGCCGACATAGGTTTCCACCGGTCCTGCCAGCGCTTTGGGATCGTAGCGCGTCGAGCGCGCCAGCGGCGCGAGTGGGACCACGATGGCCTGCTCAAGAATCTTCTCCGCTGCGGTGAGATACTTTTCCAGCAACACCGGCGGCATCGAGAGCACGTCGCCGATGTTGTCGAAGCCATAGCCCGCGTCGTCCGCCGGGAAGTCATCCGCCGGCCGGAAGTTCACGCCGATGAGGTCGCGGATGGTGTTGTTGTATTCCGCGCGATTGAGCCGGTGCAACGTCACGCGGCCCGGGTCCGGGTTCTTGGGGTCCGTCTTGAAAACCTCGAAGTCAATCCACGACTGAATCACCTCCCGCTCCGCGAGCGTGGGCTGCTTCTTCTTGTCCGCCGGCGGCATCTCCCGATTGCGGATGTTCACCAACGTCTGGTCCCAGAGCTTCCGATCCCCGAGCAAGTCCGCGTGCGAAGGATACTTGTCGAACTCCACCCCGCCCTTCTTCGCCCCGTCCGCGTGGCAGTCGTAACAATACTTCTTGAGCAGCGGGAGCACGTCCTTCGGGTAGGAGAGCTTGGCCGGGTCCTTCGCCGTCGGCGAACCGAAGAACGCCCCCGAGGCAACGGGAGCAAAGGCAAACCAGACAAGTCCGGCGATGGACAACAGCTTCATAGACGCGCGTAAGATGGCAGGCCGACAGACGCCCGGCAACCCGCGGAGATTGCGGCGAACCGGACAAGCGAGGAGGCGAACCACGGATGGACACTCACCGACACTGATCAGGCGGAAAGCCAACCCCACAGCTTCCTGCGACGAAGCCTCAACCACCTCCGCTGCGGAGGCCATTTACCGGCGTGAGACGGCAAACTCCATCCCCCTTCCCGCGACCGCCGCTGACGTTCAGGCAGCCCGGATTTACGTCGCGGAAATCGCCGCTGACAGTCAGGAAATCGGAGCTTACACGGCAGGAATTGCCGCTTACATCGTGGAAATCGGGACTTACATGAAGGAAATTGCTGGATACAGCCTCGCAACCCGCATCGCATTCATGGAGCCCTCCCCTGACTGGTCAGAAATCGCCACTTGCACCCCGGGAACCGGCAATTACCGGACGAAAATGGCCGGTAACGCCTTGGAAACCGCCGCCCGCAGCCGGGCAGACCCCAAACTATCACGCGCTAGCGCAAGGGCTTTACACCGCCCTTGCGCCCCAATCCGAATGCGACACGATACACGTCAGGCATCTGGAGACGGCCATCGGGGAGTGGTTGGAGGATACCAAGGTTTGTCAGATCTTGAATCAAACCGCTGGCACCCTTTTCGATCTGCCTGGGGCCAAGTTTATTGGATGTTCGCGCGGCTTCGCGCACTTCATCCAGGGTTCCGTTCAAAGACCATTGCGATTGCAAATCGGCGAGCGAGCACGGAATCGTCACCTGTCCCCGGAGGTTTTCCATTGCTGGACTTACCCAAGGATAGTCTTCGGTAATTTCTTGGACACGAATGCGCGAGGCTTCCTGCACGCCGCGTCGAATTCCTTCGTGGTGAAGAGCGAATTGCCAATCAATCGGTGGCTGATGATTCGTAGCGGCGAGGAGCGCAAGTTGAAAGGAGCGCGGACTGGCTTGGCCAAACGAATCCCATCGAGCTGAAATTCCCCGGCCAGCCCATCGTCACCACCCTCCCGGACATCTTCCCGCCGCAGCCCGGCCCGCTGCCCAAGTTCAAGTTCAACTGGC
>JAYTIO010000755.1:0-7392 GCA_043731805.1 Pedosphaera sp.
TTCGAGCGTCAGGTCTTTGATGATTTGCTTGGCGTTGTCGGTCGCGTTCTTCATGGCGACCATGCGCGCGGACTGCTCGGAAGCCTTCGCCTCCTGCAAAAACTGGAAGACCTGATAATTCAAGTAGTGCGGCAGCAAGTTGCCGAGCACCGTGGCGGCGACCGGCTCAAAGAGGTATTCCTGCGTGGCTTGACCCAGTTCCTTCGTCGCCCCGTCGCCTTGGAGGCCGGCTTCGAGGGCCTTGATTTCGCCAAGCGGGAGGAGCTGCCGCTGGGTGGGTTTCTGCACGAGGGTGTTGACGAAGTCGGTGTAGAGCACATCCACGGCATCCACCTTGCCGCTCAGAAAAAGTTCCTGAGCGAATTTGGAGATGGCCCGCGCCTCGGCGAAACGCGGCGTGTCCTTGTAGGTGAATTCCGCAGCCAACTCGCGCTTCAAGCGGCCAGCCCACTGCGCGCCTTTCTTGCCGGCGCAGACGAACACGGTCGTGTCCTTGTCCCACTTCGCGGCTTCGCGGACGAGGTTCGTGTTGAGTGCGCCGCAGAGGCCCTTGTCCGTGGTGATGAGGATGAGCGCGCGCTTTTTGACGACCGGGCGTTTCTCCATCAGCGGATGGGTGAACTCTCCCGCGCCCGCCGTGGCGGCCGCGAGGACCTCGTTCATCAACGTGGCGTAAGGCCTACCCGCCAACGCAGCCTGCTGCGCGCGGCGCATCTTGGCCGACGCGACCATCTGCATCGCCTTGGTGATTTGGGCGGTGTTCTTGACCGACTTGATGCGCCGGCGGATGTCGCGTGTGCTGGGCATGGTGGGCTAAGACAGTTGGTCGCGAACTTAGCGGTAGCTCTGCTTGAACTCCGTCACCGCCGCCTTCAAGTCAGCACCGAGGGCGTCGTTGATGGCCATTTCCTTGCGGAGACGCAGGAGCAGCGGCTCTTTGCGCGTGGTGAGGAAGTCGGTGAGCTTGTTCTGGAAGTCCTTCACCTTCTCCACTGCAACGTCGTCGAGCAGGTTCTGCTGCATCGCATAGAGCACGGTGGATTGAATCTCGACGGGAAGCGGGTTGTATTGGCTCTGCTTGAACAGCTCAACAATGCGCTTGCCGCGTTCGAGCGTGGCCTGCGTCTTGGCATCGAGGTCAGAGCCGAACTGCGCGAAGGCGGCGAGTTCGCGATACTGCGCTAGCTCCAGCTTAATTTTGCCGGCGACCTGCTTCATCGCCTTGATTTGCGCGGCGGAGCCGACGCGCGACACCGACAGACCGACCGAGATGGCGGGGCGGATGCCTTGGTAGAACAGGTCGGTCTCTAGATAAATCTGGCCGTCGGTGATCGAGATAACGTTGGTCGGGATGTACGCCGACACGTCGCCGGCCTGTGTCTCGATGATGGGCAGCGCGGTGAGCGAGCCGCCGCCGTTACGTTCGTTGACGCGCGCAGAGCGTTCGAGCAAACGGCTGTGGAGATAGAACACGTCACCCGGATACGCCTCGCGACCGGAGGGGCGCTTGAGGACGAGGGAGACTTGACGGTAGGCGACGGCCTGTTTGGAGAGGTCATCGTAAATGATGAGCGCATCCATGCCGTTGTCCATGAACCACTCGCCCATCGCCGCGCCGGAGAAGGGAGCGAGATACTGGGCAGCAGCGGGGGCATCGGCGCCCGCCGCGACAATGATGGTGTCTTCAAGGGCACCAGCCTTGTCGAGTTCCGCGATGACGCGGGCGATGTTCGACTGCTTCTGGCCGACCGCGACGTAGATGCTGTAAACCGGGCGGAAGCTGGCGTCGCCAGAGGCGCGACCCACCTTGTTGATGCGCGACTGGTTAATCATCGTGTCCACGCCGATGGCCGTCTTGCCCGTGGAACGGTCGCCGATGATGAGTTCGCGCTGACCGCGACCGATGGGAATCATCGCGTCCACGGACATGATGCCGGTCTGGAGCGGTTGGCTGACGGATTTGCGCTTCACGATACCGGGCGCGATTTTCTCGACCGGATATTGAGCGGTAGCAGTGACGGGGCCTTTGCCATCCACCGGGCGGCCGAGGGTGTCCACCACGCGGCCCAGCAAACCCTTGCCCACGGGGACGGAGAGGAGCTTGCCGGTAGTCTTGACCTCGGAGCCCTCGCGGATGTTGAGGTAATCGCCCAGCACGACGACGCCGACCTCGGTCTCTTCGAGGTTAAGCGCGATGCCGATGACCCCGTTGCCGAAGTCGAGCATCTCGTTGAGCATGGCGTCGGTGAGGCCTTCAACCTTGGCCACACCGTCGGAAATCTCGCGCACGGTGCCAACGTTTTGGCGGGAGACGTTGGTCTTGAGGCCGGAAATCTGGGCTTCGATGTCTTGCAGGATGGAGCTCATAGCAATTCGTTAAGTCGAAAATCTTAAAGGTTGTCGTTCAGTGTGGCGAGGCGTCCCGCGACGCTGCCGTCGTAAATGTCGCTACCGGCCCGCACCTTCACGCCGCCGAGCAGCGCGGGGTTGACCGAGTAAGTCACGTTCATGCCGGGGCCGTATTTTTGGGCCAAGGCTGCCTCAATGGCGGAGCGTTGGGCTGGGGTGGACTCCACGGCGTTTTCGACGCGCGCGGTGCGGCGGTCGATGTCGAGTTTCACCAACCGCTGTAGATGCGTCAGGGTGCTCACGTAGCCACGCGGCTTTTGCGCGATGACGAGTGTCACAGCCTGACGGATTTTGGCCTCGTCGAGGATGCCGTTGACGCAGCAGACGTTGAACAACGTCTTGCCGTCGCGGCGGGCTTGTTTGCTGACTTTCATCGGCGGGCGCGGGGGAAATACAACTAGGCGGCGAGCTGACGCACGGCGTCATCGGCCAACCGGCCCTTTTGGTCAGCGGAGAGGATGTCGCCGGTCGCACGGCTGGCGGCAGCCACCACGAGGCGACCAAATTCCTGGCGCAACTCGCCCTTCATGCGGGCCAGTTCGGCGTCGTTGGATTGTTTGGCCTTCGCGATGATGTTCGCGGCGTCCGCGATGGCCTTCTGGCGCTCGACTTCGCCGACACGAGCGGCGGCCGCACGGGATTCCTCGATGACCTTCTGCGCCTGCGCGCTGGCTTGACCGATCACTTCCTGAGCCGTGGCCTGCGCCTTGGCGAGTTCGATCTTGATCTTGTCCGCGTTGGCGAGGCTCTCGGCGATGCGCGTGCGCCGCTGCTCCAATATCTCAAGGATCGGCCCGTAGGCGAACTTCTTGAGGGCGAACGCGACGATGCCGAAGAGGATGATCTGCGAGATCAGCAACTGCGGCGTGACGCCGAATTGCTTCGCGATTACGACCACCTGATTTTCAGAGGCGGCGAAGAGAGCGAGCGAATTCATATCGGTTCGGAAAGGCATGGGGCGCGGAGCCTCGCGGCCCCGCGCCCGCAATGTTATTTCGCTAGGAAGATGGCGAAGAAGACCACGCCTTCCGCAAGCGCGGCGAAGATGATCGCCTGGTTGCGGATGGCACCTGCGGCGCCCGGATTACGTCCGGTCGCTTCGGCTGCCTTCATGCCAATGATTCCCACACCGATCGCCGACCCGAGGGCGGCCAGACCGATATGGAGGCTTCCTGACATCCCGGTTGCTTTGGCAGCTTCGACTGCGACTTCTGTGGCTGCGGCTGCGAACATAGGGCTGAACATGGTTTGCCTTTCGTGTTTTGTGTTGCATCAGCCGCCTCCGCAGTTGCCCACGGTCAGGCGGCTGAAATTGTTTAGTGTGCGTGCTTGTGCTCTCCGTGGCCGTGCTCCTCGCCATGACCCTCGTCATGATGAGCGCACATCAGAGCGGTGAAAACCGAGGTGAGCAGCGCAAAAACGAGCGCCTGCACGAGGCCGACGAGCAGTTCGAGAAAGTAAAACGGCAGCGGCAGCAGCCAGCCCAGCCAAGGGATGAGCACCATCATGGACTCGAGAATATTCTCGCCGGCGAAGATGTTGCCGTAGAGACGGAAGCTGAGGGACACCGGGCGGAAGGCGATGGAGATGACTTCAATGATGCCGACGAAGAAGAAGATGGCCATCATGAAAATCGCCATGAAGCCCTTACCGTTGTCGCCGCCGCTAAAGAGGTGCTTTGCGATTCCACCGGGGCCGAGTGCCTGAAGGGACCACACCGTCCACAGAAAAAAGAACGTCAGCGACATCGCCAGCGTCATGTTCAAGTCGGCATTGCCGCCGCGCAAAATGGGTTTGCCGTCGTAGGTAATCGAGCCGACGCCCGGGATGAGGCCGATCCAGTTCGTGAACAGGATGAAGATGAAGAGGGTGCAGAAGAACCAGAACGTCTTTTTCACCAACTCCTTGCCGAGAATCTCCGTGAAGAAGTCATACATCCCCTCGACCAGCCACTCGGCGAAGTTCTGCAAGCCGCTCGGAACCATCTGGATGTTCCGCGTGGCCATCTGGGCGAAGATGATGAGTCCGAGGGCCACAATCCAAGTGATGACCGTCGAACTGGTGAACTGGAGCGGGCCGAGGTTGAACACCGGTGCGGCCGCCGACAACCCATGATGCGCCGCCGCGTGGGCCTCCTTTGCGCCGTGCTCGACAGCCTTCGCCACGGCCTCGGGCAAAGCTTGCGCCGCAGAAAGAGCCGCCGGCAACAGGGCCAAAAGAGCCGCCGCCAAAAATGTTTTTAACACGTTTTTCACGCTCGAATGACGCCGGTCGCGGAGACACTTCAGCCGCTCGCCGGGTCGAAAACGGCGCGCAGGTTGCCGTGACGTGAAATTTTTCACAAGGGGTTTTTTCGGGCGCGGCCAACTTGAAGTTTCCCGCATCGTGACAAAGATGAATGCTAATACGAAACTTGTCGGACCTGAATTGCCGACCCCCTCGGTTCACGGAACGGAGGGGTCGCAATCTCAGCGGCCGTTTCACTGCTGAGTGGCGCTGGCCCTGCGCGCTGCCAGGCGAAGGCCGAGTGAAGCCAGTTTTCGGGCCGCAGCGAATCGGAGAACCGAATTGATCAGAACCACCGCTTGACCTTTTCTTGCCACTTGGCATAGTGCGCGGCCCGGCGCTTCCCGTCCGGTAGCCGCACGCTCCCCGTTGGCAGTTTTTTCGCGTGCGCATCGCTTTTGAACATAGAACCGCCGGCAACAACTTTTGATATGCAGCACATCCGCAACATCGCCATCATCGCGCACGTAGACCACGGCAAGACCACACTCGTGGATTGCCTCCTCAAACAATCCGGCACCTTCCGCGCCAACCAGCACGAGTCCTCCGAGGAGCGCCTGATGGACTCGATGGACCTTGAGAAGGAAAAGGGCATCACCATCAAGGCCAAGAACGCGGCGTTCAAGTATCACAACTACCACATCAACATCGTGGACACTCCCGGCCACGCCGACTTCGGCGGCGAGGTGGAGCGCATCATGAACATGATTGACGGCGTGCTACTCGTGGTGGACGCCACCGACGGCCCGCAGGCGCAGACCCGCTTCGTGCTGCGCAAGGCGCTCGAGGCCGGGGCCAAGCCCATCGTCGTCATCAACAAGATTGACCGCGACAACGCCACGCCGAAGAAGGTGCTCGATCTGGTGTTCGAACTCTTCATGTCGCTCAACGCGACGGATGAGCAGCTCGACTTCCCATTCATCTACTGTTCGGCCAAGGGCGGTTACGCCAAGGTCGAACTGGAGCACACCAGCGGCACGATGGAGCCGCTCTTCGACGCCATCGTGAAGCACATCCCGCCCCCACGCGCCAAGGCCGGCGACGGCTTTCAGGTGCTCGTGGCGAATTTGGATTACTCCGACTACCTCGGCCGTATCGCCTTCGGCAAGATCGTCGAGGGCAAGGTGAAGGTCGGTGATCCCGCCATCTGCCGCCACGGCGACGGCCGGATTACCAAGGGCAAGATCACGATGATCTTCCACTTCGAAGGCATGAAGCGCATTGAGGTGCAGGAGGCGCACGCCGGCGACATCGTCGGGCTTACCGGCTTCGAGGACGTGTTCATCGGCGAGACGATTTGCGACTCCGAACTGCGCTCCGGCCTCCCCTACATCCCGATTGATCCGCCGACCATCCAGATGGAATTTGCCGTCAACGACGGCCCGCTCGCCGGCCAGGACGGCAAGCTCGTCACCGCGCGCCACATCTGGGACCGGCTCGTGAAGGAGATTCGCACCAACGTCGCCCTGCGCATCGCGCCGACCAGTGACCCGAAAATCTTCGCCGTCTCCGGGCGGGGCGAAATGCAGATTGCCATCCTCGTCGAGCAAATGCGTCGCGAAGGCCACGAAGTCCTCGTGTCCCGCCCCGAGGTGCTCTGGAAGAAGGATGCCGACGGTAACTCTCTCGAACCCATCGAGAAGCTCTTCGTCGAAATCCCGAACGAAAACCTCGGGGCTATCATGGAGTCACTCTCTGGCCGAAAGGCACAGATCACGAACATGAACCACGTCGCCAACACGGTCTCTGTCGAGGCGTTGGTGCCGATGCGCGGTCTCATCGGCTTCGAGACGGACCTCGTGAACATGACCAAGGGCATGGGCGTGATGAGCCATCTCTTCCACGAATACGGTGAGGACCGTGGCGAAATCCCCGCCCGCAAGAACGGTTCCCTCGTCTCGATGGATATGGGCGAGGCCACCCCCTACGCGCTCAACATGGTGCAGGAACGCGGCAGGCTGATGGTCGAGCCGGGCGACGCGATCTACATCGGCATGATCGTCGGCGAAAACGCCCGCGACACCGACCTCATGGTCAACCCGGTGCGGGAAAAGAAGCTCAACAACATGCGCTCGGGCGGCGATGGCAAGGGCATCCAGCTCGCGCCCCCGATGAAACTCAGCCTCGAACGCGCCCTCGAATACATTGACGTGGACGAATACGTCGAGGCCACGCCCAAGAACCTGCGCCTCCGCAAGAAGGTGTTGGATGAAAACGCCCGCAAGCGCTCCGCGAAGTCGCGTTCGATCAAGTTCATCGAGGCCTGAGAGTGGCGACAGGCGTCCTCGCCTGCCTTGGATCCGGGCGTCTCACCCCGCGGGGAGGGAACACTCAGGGGAACGAGAGTTTTCACTACCCCTGTGGCCGGGGCGGGGCGGCAAGATGCTGCCCTCTACGGCAGGCGGGACGCCTGCCGCTACGGTTCACTGCAGCCCGCGGTCATCCAAGTCCTCCTCGTTCAAACCGAGGTAGTGGCCCAGCTCGTGCAGGTAGGTGGTGTGGACCTCGTCGAGATATGCCTCCTCGTCGCCCGCTGCCATGTCCCAGATATTTTCCAAGAACAGGATAATCTGCGGCGGCAGCGGCGAAGGGCCGCCTTCGCCATCCGGAAACGCCTCGCCCACGAACAGCCCCAACGTGTCCGGCTCCACTGCATCCGCCACCAAGTCCGCGCTGGGCACCCGCTCATAGACCACC
>JAYTIO010000756.1:0-9718 GCA_043731805.1 Pedosphaera sp.
TCCATGCGGCCGTTGCCGGAGAAGCCGACGTTCATCACGGGCCGGTCGAAGCGGCGGCCAAGGATGGCGGTATGCACCATGCCGGGCCGCGAGGCGCACGCGCCGTGCGTGATGGAGGTGCCGTAGAAGATGATGGGTTTCTCCGTGCGCGGGGCCAGCCCTTCGAACTGCGCGCCCGCCGGCACGCCGAGCTCCAGCGACTCGATGCCGTTGTAGAGCGGGAGGTAGGCGGCGTATTCGCGCAGGCCGGGGGCGAGGTCGCTGATGATCAGGACCTCGACCTTGGCGGAGCTGGGCCGCGTCACTTGCACCCACTTCCACTTGCCATCGGGGTCGCGCGCGTAGAGGTCCAAGCCGCTGACGCCGGTGGCGGGCATGTGCGGCATGGCGAGGTTGGTTTTGGCGAGCGTGTAGCGGGTGTAGATGGCCTTCGCGTCGGTCTTGAAGCGCACCATCATGCCGGCGCTGTCACGGCTCAGGCCCCAGACGGCGGGCGTGACCTTGCCCTCGGCCTTGGCGGGCAGGCGGTCGAACCACCGCTTGCGCTCCTGATCGCCCCAGCCGCGGCCTTCGACGCCCCACTTCGTCACGTCATGCCACGCGGTGTCGGCGGGGATACCGCCGGCCTTGGGTGGTGCGGCCTTGGGCGCGGGCTGCTGGGCAACGGTCGTGGTGGCGAGGACGAGCGCGAGGAGGAGGGCGGATTTCATGGCTGTAACTGAAGTGCGGCGGCGGACGGGCGGCGGAACTGGGTGCACGCCCGGAGTGTTGGCCCGGGGAGCGGCTGGCGTCAACTTTCGGGGCTGCTCAGGTCGGCTGTGCAACGGAAGCCGAGGCGTTCCGTCCCAGCCGCGCCGCGTAGAAGCCGTCGAAGCCCTCGCGGTCAGGGCGCAGGTGGATTTCCTGCTCCAACGTCCACTCCGCGCCGTGCTCCGCGAGGAAGCTTTGCACCTGCCGCTCATTCTCGTCGGGCAGCAGGCTGCAGGTGGCATAGACCAGCTTGCCGCCCGGCTTCACGAACTGCGCGTAGTCCCGGAGGATGCGCGCCTGCACCCGTGTGAGTCGCGCAACTTCCTTGGCCGTAAGTTTCCACTTCCCGTCCACGTTCCGGCGCAATGTCCCGAGGCCGGAACACGGCACGTCGAGCAGCACGCGGTCGGCGGTCGCGAATAAATCGGTATGCACCACCTCCTTGTCGAGCACGCCCAGCTCGATGATTGAAACGCCCGCGCGTTTCGCGCGCTCGGCCAGCGCGTGCAGCGGCTTGTCCCGCACATCCAGCGCGAGCAAGCGGCCTTTGTTCCGCATCAGCGCCGCGAGGTGCAGCGTCTTGCCGCCCGCCCCGCAGCACGCATCAATCACGACTTGCCCCGGCTCGACCTGGAGCAGCGGCGCGACGTGCTGGGACGCGGCGTCCTGAATCTCGAAGAGGCCGTTGCAGAAGGCGGTGGAGTTGCCGAGCTTCCGCCGCTCCTTCAGGCGCAATGCGTCCGGCAGGCCGGGAACGGCCTCGGCCTCGATGCCTTGCGAGGCTAGGTCCGCCTTCAGCGCGGCGGCGGTCGTGTGCAAGGAGTTGGCGCGCAGGAAAACATCGGCCGGCTGGTTGAGCGCCGCGAGCAAACCGGGCCACTCCGCGCCGAACTCCTTGGCCCCGAGTTCAAACAACCAGTCGGGAATAGAGGCGCGGATGGCGAGGGGAACGTCTTCGCCCGGGCTGGCGGGCTGACTCTCGGGCGTCGCCTCGTGCCGCGCCCAATACGCATCCCACAGCGTGCGCAGGTGCTCCTCCGTGAGGGCCTCGGGCAGCAGGCACTCGGCGTCCGGCAGCCCCGCGAGATGCCAGTTCAGCCGCCACCAGCGGACATTCTCGTAAACGCTCTCAGCGAACAGCCGGCGGTCGCGCGCGCCCCACTTGCGGTTGGCCTTGAGCCGCGCGTCCACGGTTTGCTCGGCGTATTGGTTGCGCGCGAAGATGTCGCCGAGGGCGGCGAGGATTTCCGAAGTGATGTTGGGGTGCAGAGTCACAGGGGCAGAGCCTAGTCAGAAATTGGTAATTAGTCGCGCCGCAATTCGGTGCGGCACTGCGCCCCCGGGGAAGAATCCACCGAACCCGCCATTGACGAACCTGCGGCGCTTCTCTAAAAACAGCGGCACTGGATCGCCCCATTTCAACGCCAGACCACATCACATCATGCCTCCCGAACCCAAAGCCAAAGCCCTCGAAACCAAGGCCGAAACCAAAGCCGTTGACGCCGCCAAAACCGCCTCCGCGACCAAGCAGCGCGACCTCGAAGCCGCCATCTCCACCATCACGAAAAGCTACGGCGACGGCGCGATCATGCGGCTCGGCGCGGCCACGGCGCTGCGCTCGATTGAGGTCATCCCGACCGGCGCGCTGGTGCTGGACCTCGCGCTCGGCGTCGGCGGCGTGCCGCGCGGGCGCGTCATCGAGATTTTTGGCCCAGAGTCCTCCGGCAAGACCACGCTCATGCTCCACGTCATCGCCAACGCGCAGAAGGCCGGCGGCCTCGCGGCGTTCATTGACGCCGAGCACGCGTTCGACCCCGGCTATGCCAAGAAGCTCGGCGTGAACCTCGACGACCTGCTCGTGTCCCAGCCCGATTCCGGCGAAGAGGCGCTCACCATCTGCGAGACGCTGGCCCGCTCGAACGCGCTCGATGTCATCGTCGTGGACTCCGTGGCCGCGCTGGTGCCGAAGGCGGAGCTTGAGGGCGAGATGGGCATGGCGACGATGGGCATGCAGGCGCGCCTCATGAGCCAGGCGTTGCGCAAGCTCACCGCCATCCTGAACAAGTCCAAGACCACCTGCATCTTCACCAACCAGCTCCGCGAGAAAGTCGGCGTCATGTTCGGCAACCCGGAGACCACGCCCGGCGGCAAGGCCCTCAAATTCTACGCCAGCGTGCGCATGGACATCCGCCGCAAGGAGACGCTCAAGGACGCCGCCGGAGCCGCCACCGGCAACCATGTCCGCGTGAAGATCGTGAAGAACAAAGTCGCGCCGCCCTTCGCCGAGGCCGAGTTCGACATCATCTACAACCACGGCATAGACAAGGAAGGCAGCATCCTCGACGTGGGCATCGCACACGGCGTGGTGGAGAAGAAAGGCGCGTGGCTGCAATTCGCCGGCGACCTCATCGGCCAGGGCAAGGAAGCCGCCAAGAAGGCGCTCACCGAGAAGCCCGACCTCGCGAAGAAGATCGTTGAAGCCATCCTCGCCAAGCGCGCGGCAGCGGTGCCGGCGGCGTAACGTGGAGGGAAACCGGCGCGTGGGTTACGTCGCTGGCACGAAGCGCTGGCACCCCAGCGCCAGCCCGAAGCAGACGAGGAAGCCCGCGCTCACTTGTGGCGGCTGGTTAGCCACCGCAAGCAAGTCCACGAGGCAGATGCCCGCGAGCAGGCCAGCGACGGTCTTGCCGATGTCCGGCGGCGATTGCCAGAACGTCGGGCGCAGGCAACGCAACGCCCACAGCCCCACGATGGCGGAGGCGAGGACGGCCTTCTCACGGAAGTGGCCGTCGTTCACGATGAACGCCAGCACCAGCGGCACGCCGAGGAACACCAGTGGCCAATACCGAATCAACCCCGGCGCGCTCTCGCGGCGCGCGAGGTAGCTCAGGCCGATGATGTAGCAGCCCAGCGCCGTCGCGCTCCACAACGCCAGCCCGTCCACGCCGCGCACGCCCGTGGCCGCCGCCGTGAGCAACAGGAAGAACCGGCACGACGCCATCAGCACGGGCGACCAGTCGAGGCTCTTGTGGAACGCGTCGTAGAGGGCGACGCACACGAGGAGTTGCACCGCGAGGATGGCCGGTTCGCGCCCGAGCCAGATGAGCATTCCGGTGCCGACCGCCAGCAGCCCCACACTCCACAGCCAGACAGCTTCGCGGGAAATTGCCCCGGACGGAATGGGGCGCTCACGCCGGTGCTGCGTGTCGAACTCCGCGTCGAAGGCGTCGTTGAGAAACATCCCGCCGACATAGACCAGCGTCGCGCCCACGCAGAGCCACGCGAAACGGTCCCACTCGCCGCCGCCGCCGAGCAGCCAGCCGGCGAGGCAGTTGGACCAGACGGTGGGCAGGTTTGAGACGCGGCCCAGCACTAGGAGCGTTCGCAGCGATGCCATGTGCGCGTTAGGATGGGCGGTGGGAGGGGACGCGGCGAGACTGAAAGCGACGGCGTGGCACGGTGCGCGGGTCGGGCCGAAAGTAATTAGTGATTAGTCACGTGTGCCGCCCGGCTGCGGCGCTGGCTAATCACTAATCACTTTCGGCCCGACCCCGCGCAAACTCCCCTTGCCGCCCACCGCGTGCTTTCCCACAGTCCGCCGGTGAAATGCCTTTGCCTTCTCTTGCTCGCCGCCAGTTTGCCGCTGGGCTCGCTCCGCGCGCAGTCCGATGACGCCTTGCCCATCCTCGTGCAGGTGCTCCAGTCCACTGATGACGCGCAGGTGCAGCTCGACATCCTCAAGGGCCTGGCCGATGGCCTCAAAGGCCGGCGCGGCGTGAAGGCTCCGGCGGGCTGGGACACGCTCGCGGCCAAGCTGGGCCAGAGCAGCAACGCGCAGGTGAAGGAACTCGCACAGCAGCTCTCGCTCGTCTTCGGCAGTGCCAGCGCGCTCGCGGACATGCGGAAGCAATTGCTCGACGCGAAGGCCCCGACGGCCCAACGACTCGCGGCACTCGAAGCGCTCGTGGCGGCCAAGGACGCGTCGCTGGCCGAGCCGCTGCGGCAGTTGCTCAAGGAGCCGGCGTTGCGCGGAGCGGCGTTGCGCGGGCTGGCGACTTACGACGATCCCAAGACGCCGCCGGCCATTCTCGAACTGCTCCCGACGCTCGACGCGACCAGCAAGCGTGATGCGTTCGGCACTTTGTCGGCGCGGGTTTCGTTCGCGCGCGGGTTGGTGAGCGCGCTCGCCGCCGGCAAGTTTCCGGCGAAGGATTTGCCCGCCGACCTGGTCCGCCAACTCCGCAACTACCAGCAGGCCGATCTCAATGCCGCGCTGGACCAGCACTGGGGCACGGCGCGCGCCAGCTCGACGGACATCCAGAAACAGACCGAGCGTTACAAGGCCTTGCTCGCCGCTGCGAACGCGCCCAAGCCAGACCTGATCAAGGGCCGCGTGGTGTTCGCCAAGACCTGCGGCCAGTGCCACACGCTCTACGGCGTCGGCGGCAAGGTCGGGCCGGACATCACCGGGTCGAACCGCGCAGACCTGGACTACCTGCTGCACAACATCCTCGACCCGAACGCGGAGATTCCCAACGACTACCGCACCTGGAACCTCGACACGAAAGACGACCGCAGCGTCTCAGGCATCCTGGCGCGGCAGGACGCCACCACGGTCACGCTCGTCACGCCCAACGAGACGCTGACCGTGGCGCGCACGGACATCGCGCGGCTGAAGCAGAGCGAGCTTTCGATGATGCCCGAGGGCTTGCTCCAGGCGCTGCCGGAGGAGGAAGTCAGGAACTTGATTGCCTACCTGCGCGGCAAGGAGCAGGTGGCGCTGCCGTGAGCTGAAAAGGGAATTGGAGGCAAGTCAACGCAGAGGGATTGGTCCGCGTTCCAAGCAGGTTGCGGAGGAAGCGTCCGGTGGTAGTCCGCACCCTTCCCCCTCACCCCGGCCCTCTCCCTCCGGGAGAGGGAGCCACGCAGTCCGCGTCCGACGTTCCCAAACGCTCCGCTTCTTCGAGCGCTGGCTGACGTTCCCCCTCTCCCGGAGGGAGAGAGCCAGGGTGAGGGGGAAGCGCCGCGACGCACTGCGAGGTGCTGACTTGCTTTGGGCGTGGGTAGCAAATCTTTCTCCGCCCGAATCTCTTTTGGTCTCACGGAGCATTCGTTTCTGCCCACCGTCTAACCGGCCATGAAACGCTCGCTCGCTCTCCTCGCCTTGCTCGGCTGGCTGTCCGCTCCGCTCGCCACGTTCGCCGCCGGGTTCGTTGTCGTCACCGATGCCGCCGAACACATCGTCCCCGGCGAGCCACCGCGTCGGCTGCCGTCGCCGCCCTTTCCCCCCGTCATCGTTCCGCCGCGCACTTCCCCGCCGGTCCGCACGCTGTCGCCGATTGAGATGAGTTACCACAAGGTCACGGCGCGCATCGCCGACCAGGTGGCGACCACGACCATCGAGCAGGAGTTTTACAACCCGAACGGCACGCGGCTCGAAGGCACGTTCCTCCTGCCCGTGCCGCGCGGCGCGCAGCTCAACCGCTTCACGATGGAGATTGATGGCAAGGAGGTGGACGCCGAGTTGCTTGCCGCCGACAAGGCCCGCCGCATCTACGAGGACATCGTGCGCTCGATGCGTGACCCGGCGCTGCTCGAATACCTCGGGCAGGATGTCTTCCGCGTGCGCATCTTCCCCTTCCAGCCGAATGAGCGGAAGCGCGTGACCCTCAGCTACACGCAGGTGCTCAAGGCCGACGCCGGCCTGCTCAACTACGTCGCGCCGCTGAACACGGCGAAGTTCTCCGCCAAGCCGCTCCAGAACGTCAGCCTCAAGGTCGAGCTGGTCGGCGCGCGCCCGCTCAAGGCCGTCTGGTCCCCGAGCCACGCGGTCGAGCTGAAGCGCGACGGCGGCAAGGCCACGGTGGGCTTCGAGGCGCGCGACGTGCGGCCCGACACGGACTTTCAGCTATTCTTTTCCTTCGAGGCCGGCGAGCTGGGCGCGAACCTGCTCACGCACAAAGTCCCCGGCGAAGACGGTTACTTCCTCCTGCTCGCCTCGCCCGCCGACGTGAGTGCGAAGGGCAAGTCCGTGCCGAAGGACGTGTGCTTCGTGATTGATACGTCGGGCTCGATGGCCGGCGGCAAACTGGAGCAGGCGAAGAAGGCGCTGGCGTTTTGCGTGGAGAATCTCAACGACACCGACCACTTCGAGGTGCTGCGGTTCTCGACCGAAGTGGAGCCGCTCTTCGGCGAAGTGCTGACGGCCAGTGATGCCAACCGCAAGCGCGCGATGGACTTCATCAAGGGGCTGAAGCCGCTGGGCAGCACGGCGATTGACGACGCGTTGCGCAAGGCGCTGGCGCTCTTCCCCGGACGCGTCGCCGGGGCCGCCCGCACGCCCACCATCATCTTCCTCACGGACGGACGGCCCACGATTGGCGTCACGGACGAGAATAGCATTTTCAAGAACGTGAAGGACCAGAACGCCGGCCAGACGCGCATCTTCTGCTTCGGCATCGGCACGGACGTGAACACGCATTTGCTCGACCGCATCACTGAGGAGACGAAGGCGTTCAGCACCTACGTGCTGCCGGAGGAAGACCTCGAAGTGAAGCTCTCGGCCTTCTTCTCGAAAATCAAAGACCCGGCGCTGGCGAATCTGAAACTCACGTTCCCCGAGGGCCTGCGCGTGACGAAGCTCTACCCGTCGCCGCTGCCGGACTTGTTCAAGGGCGAGCAACTCGTGCTGGCAGGGCGCTTCGCGGGCGAGGCGAAGGGCAAGCTGGTCATCGAAGGCAGCGTCGCGGGCGAGGCGCGGAAGTTCAGCTACGACGTGGACTTCCGCGATGCTTCGCGCGAGCACGAGTTCATCCCGCGCCTCTGGGCCACGCGGCGCGTCGGCTACTTGCTGGATGAAATCCGGCTGCGCGGCGAGAACGCGGAGTTGAAGGAGGAAGTCACGGAGTTGGCACGCAAATACAGCATCGTTACGCCTTACACGGCGTGGCTCATCGTCGAGGACGAGGCGCGGCGCAACGTGGCGATGGAGCGCCGGCTCTTGCCTCAGCTCCAAGCCGACCGCGAGGCGAACCGCCAGGCCGGCGAGTCCTACGACAGTTTCAAGAAGCTCAAGGACGGCGATGTAGCCGTGGGCGGCGCGCGGTTGGCCTACGAGTTGAAGTCAGCGAACCAGTCCGGCGTGTCGCAGGCGGCGGCGAATGCGTCCGTGGCGCGCAGTTACAGCGGCGTGGCCCCGGCGTCCCCGGTGGTGACATCGGCGCCGACGCGGAGTGGGGGCCGCCCTGCGGTCACGACGAGCTTGCACCGCCAGTCGGACCTGACGGGCGCGCCACGCGGGGAGGCGAACGCGGCGTCGCGCGTCGCGCAATACGCGCAGCAGAACCAGTTCGTCGGGGGCAAGAGCTTCTACCAAAACGGCGCGCAGTGGGTGGACGCGGAGGCGCAGCAGCTCAAGGACGCGAAGACGGTGAAGCTCCAGTTCGGCTCGGCGGATTACTTCGCGCTGCTCACCAAAGAGCCGCGCGCGGCGCAGTGGCTGGCGCTGGGCCGCAACGTGCAGTTCGTCCTGGGCGGCACGCTTTACGAAGTGGCGGACTAGGCGGGTTGCCTACGGAGTTTTCCGCAGCCGCGCTGAGTGCGGAGGGCATCGGCGTTGCTCCGCTGGCAGCCGTGAGACTGATTGCACAATGCGTGGACGAAGTGCTGCCGACCCTGGCCTTCCTCGTCTATGTCGCCGTCGAGGCGGCGGTGATTTACGGGATGCTCCGCTGGGTCGGGGCGGTTTGAGGAGGCGCGCAAGGCTGGACGCTGGGCGAGCTTTGCCGGACACTGGGCGCGCCTAAACCATGACTGCCAAGCCCAGTGAACCCACCGCGCCGCGCATCCTCATCGTGGATGACGACGCGGGCCAGCGCAGCCTGTTGCGGACGTTCCTGGAGCGCAACGGCCACCGTCCGCTCGTGGCGGACTCCGGCGAGGCCGCTCTCAAGTTGCTCGCCTCCGCGCCGGTCAGCCTGATGATTTCCGATGTGCGGATGCCCGGCATGGATGGGTTGGAGACCCTGCGCCGCGCCCGCCAGCTTCACGCCCAGCTGCCCGTGCTGCTCGTCACCGCCTACGCCGACATCCGCGATGCCGTCGGGGCGATGCGCGACGGCGCGGTGAACTATCTCTCCAAGCCGATTGACCTCGATGAGTTACTCCGCTCCGTCGAGCAAATTACCGGGGCGCACGCGTCCGCCGCCGCCCCGTCCGCCGTGCCACCGCTGCCCACGAACATCATCGCCGTCAGCCCTTTGATGCGCGCGGTGTTCCACGACGCCGCGCTCATCGCGCCGTCCGAGAGTCGCGTGCTCATCACCGGCGAAAGCGGCGTGGGCAAGGAAGTTTTGGCCGACGCGATCCACGGCTGGAGCCCGCGCGCGAAGGGGCCGCTGGTGAAGGTGAACTGCGCGGCGATCCCCGAGACGTTGCTGGAGAGCGAGCTGTTCGGGCACGAGAAGGGCGCGTTCACCGGTGCGCATCAGGCACGCACGGGCCGCTTCGAGGAAGCGGACGGCGGCACCATCTTCCTCGACGAGATTAGCGAGATGTCGCCGCAGTTGCAGGCCAAGCTGCTGCGCGTGACGCAGGAGGGGCGCTTCCGCCGCGTCGGCTCGGGCCGGGAACAGCAGACCGACGCGCGGGTCTTGGCGGCGACGAACCGCAATCTGGCAGCGCTGATCAAGGAAGGCCGATTCCGCGAAGACCTGTTCTACCGCCTCGCCGTCGTCGAGCTGGATGTGCCGCCCTTGCGGGAGCGCCGCGAGGACATCCTCCCGCTGGCCGCGCACTTCATCGCCCAGTTCGGCGGCGACCGGACGCGCTTCGCTCCCGCCGTGACGGAGTGTTTGGCGCGCTACCCGTGGCCCGGCAATGTGCGTGAGTTGCGCAATGCGATGGAACGGGCCGGCTTGCTCTCGCGCGGCGGCGTGGTGTTGCCCGAGCATTTGCCCACCCGCGTCCG
>JAYTIO010000757.1:0-6681 GCA_043731805.1 Pedosphaera sp.
GGCGCAGCCATCGGCAGCGTGAACATCTGTTCGAGCGCCTGCGGGTCTTTCTTCAACGTCTCCAACACGAGCCGCAACGTCTCGTTCTGGTTCTCGTAGGCGAACCAGCCGGTGTTGAAACCGCCGATCTTCTGCGCGGCCTCGGCGAGGCCGGGCACGGCGCTCAGCGGCTTCCCCTGCCCCTCCGCACCGCGCAGCACTTCCTCCAGCAGCGCGGCGTCGGTCGAGGCCGCGAGGTAGCCGCCCGTGGTCGAGAGGCTCAACTGCGCCTTCTGTCCCGGAGCCGCACCCATTCCGGGCAACAGCGTCAGCGTGTAAATTTTCCGGCCCAGAAACTCCCGCTCCGTTGGCGGCAGCGGGCTGACGGTGCGCAACGCCTGCAACAGCGCCTCCGGCTTCGGCGAGCCAATGAGGTAAAGCGCCAGCGGTGACTTCAAGTCCGCCACCGCCGTGCCACGCGGGGCCTTCTGCACGGTGACGAAGTCCGCGCCGAGATTGCCGAAGACCTGCTTGCGCAAGTCGAAGTTGGGGTCCTTGTCCTTGCCCACGCTCTCCAACATGAGCGCCGCCACGCCCGCCAGTTGCGGGTTGAGGTCGGTGAGGATGCGCTCCACCGAGGCGAACGCCTTCTGCCCGTCGAGCCGGATGCGCGTGAACTTCGTCACGTCCCCGCCCACCACCGGCAGTGGCCCGGCTTCCTTCGGCTCCGGCGCGAGGATGGCGAGCAAGCCCTTGCGCTTGGCCTGCGGGGCTTGCAGAAACGCCTCCACCTGCGTGCCCTCGGCCGTCTGGCGCGCGGCGAACCCGATGCCTTCCACACTCGCCAGACCGACAGCCTCCAGAATGCGCCCCGGGGCCAGCGCCAGCGGATTGCCGTCCCCACCCAGCGCGGGCAGCTTCGCCAGCACGCCGCTGAACGCCTTCACGTTGACCCAGCCGAACGCGTGCGCGTCGCGGCCCAGCGTGGTGCGGGCGCGCTCGAAGGCCGGGTCCTCGTCCAGCCCCGCGCCGCCGCCGGCCTGCCGCGCGAGCACCTTCTCCAGCGACTTCGTGCTCTCGCTGATGAGCAGCAGCGACCCCGACTGGCCGACGTAAGGCTGCGGCTTCTTCTCGCCATCCTTCGGTTCCACGCGGATGAACTTCACGCCGCGCACCGTCTCGCGCTGAAAGGTCTTACCCGCCTCGGTATCGCGCTTCTCGCAGCGGTCGAGGAAGGCCCGGAGCGCCTTGGCCTTGTCCTTCACGTCGAGGAACACCACCACGTCCGGCCCGGTGTTGGGTTCGCCCTCCCAGTCGTTGCGGATGACCGCGAGCGTGACCTGCCCGCCGACGAGCGGCTGGAACTCCGCCCAGTCGCCCACAAAGTTTTTGTCTCCCTGCCCGATGAGTTCGCCCAGCTTCTGGTCGAACTTTTCGACAAACGGCTTCATCGCCGGGTCGCGCCAGAGCTGGGCAAGCGAGAAATCCTTCGCAGCAGCAGCGGCTTGGTCCCAGTCGGGGACGGTCACGACCGCGAGCGTGTCGGCGGGCAGGAGCTTCTCCGCAGGCGGGACGGCAGCGAAGGCCGGGAGCGCCAGTGCAAGGGCGACGTAAAGACTGGCGAGGGAGCGAATGAATTTCATGGGATGAACGGTTGCCGACGAAGCGGCGGGGCGGGCGTGAACCCGCGAGCTGGGCATTGGGATTTAAGGTTGTTCTGCGTGCCGGGTTTGTAGGGTGAAAGCCGTTCCTTAGCAAGCCACGCGGCGGGCAGTTCAGGCCGCCTTACCGCACACGCCCGAGGATGTCATCGTGCAAAAGCTCCGCTGGGGCCGCAGCAAGGACCTGGACGACGCGCGCGACGTGCTCGCCGTGCAAGGCCCCGAGACGCTGGACATGGCCTACATCGAAGCCTGGTGCGCCCGCCACAGCACCACCGAGAGATTGCAATCCGCGCTGGCTGCCATCCCGCCGCTGTGATTCAAGCCGGTCTTGGTTTCGGAAAGGCGCTCCCCGGCGACGACTTTGTCGTAGAGGTCGCGCAACGTGCTGTGCTGAATGGCAAAACTCATTCGTGGGGACAATGGCGGGAATCCGAGCCAGTGGCAAACGCGACTGACTGGTAAAATTTACCGCTCAATCACCCGGTAGAAACGCCGTGGCAGGCTGACGCTCTCCCCGTCCTCGAAAACAATCTGCCCGTCCGTGACCGTCAGCGGCACGTTCAGCCGCAGCGAGTTGGTGCCCGCGAGATTCGTGCTGACGTGAACCTCGAAGTTCCCCGCCTCGTTCGTGGTCAGCACGCCGCCGATTCCGTTGTCTCCGAAGCGCAGCCGCAGCGGAGTGCCGACGGAGAACCGTCGCGACCTGCGACTGCGTGAGGACACAGTCTTGCGCCCTTCTCCGCCCTTCGCCACTCTCTCCCCACAGTCATGGCCTCCTTCCCTGAGTTGTTTCGCAGCCTCAGCCCGGACGAACACCGGCGCGGACGCCAGTTCGAGCGCATCTGCAAATGGTTCCTTGAGCACGACCCGCAGTATCAGCGCCTCATCAAGCGTGTCTGGTTGTGGGACGACTGGCCGGGACGCTGGGGCCGGGACAAGGGAATTGACCTCATTGCCGAGACCTTCGATGACCAACTGTGGGCTATCCAATCCAAGGCCTACGCGCTGACTCATTCCGTCACCAAGAACGACGTTGACCGTTTCCTCAGCGAGTCCTCTCGCAAAAGCATTTCCTACCGGCTGCTGATTACCACCGCAGCGGAACTCGGCCACAACGCCCGCGAGGTCATCCATGCCCAAGAAAAGGGCGTGGGCTGCCTGCTGTTCTCTGACCTCAAGAACCGCGAGCTGAACTGGCCGTCCTCCCCGGACAAACTCGTCGCCCCGCAACCGCCTCCCCACAAACCCCGGCCTGACCAGCGGCGGGCAATTGCCGACGTGGTTCGCGGATTCAGGCAGCATGACCGAGGGCAGCTCATCCGTGCCTGTGGCACCGGCAAAACGCTCATCGGCCTGCGCGTCGCCGAGGCCATGAAGTCACAGCGCACGCTCGTCCTCGTGCCCTCGCTGTCACTGGTTTCCCAGCTCTTGAGCGACTGGGCCAAGGACAGCCTCCAACCGTTCCGCTTCCTGCCGGTCTGCTCCGACCAGACCATCGGCGGCGAGGACCACCTCATCGCCCACGTCAGCGAGTTGGGCGTGCCTCCGACCACCCAACCCTCCGAGATTGCCGCGTTCCTGCGCGGGACCGGGCGGCGCGTGGTCTTCTCCACCTACCAATCGGCCCCCACCGTGGCGCTCGCCTTCCAGCAGCACCAACTCAAGCCGTTCGACTTGGTCATCGCGGACGAGGCCCACCGCTGCGCGGGCGTCAAGGAAGGCCCCTTCGCTACCGTGCTGGACGTCCGGCAAATCCGCGCGCGCAAACGCCTGTTCATGACCGCCACGCCGCGCATCGCGTCCGAGGCTTCCAAGTCCCGGGCGGACTCGCTTGGGCTGGAACTGGTCTCGATGGATGACCACGCCGTCTTCGGCCCGGTCTTCCATGAACTCAAGTTCTCCGACGCCATCCGGCTGAAGCTGCTGACCGACTACCGCGTGGAGATTGTCGGCGTGGACGACCCGATGTATCGGCAGTATGCCGAGGAGGGCACCTTCGTCACGGTGGACGGCGAGACCATCACCGATGCCCGCACCCTGGCGAGCCACATCGCCGTCGCCAAGGCCATCAAGAAGTATGACCTGCGCCGCATCATCACCTTCCACGGTCGCGTGAGCCGGGCGCGCGAGTTTGCCGACCAGTTCCCTCAATTCCTCCGCTGGATGCCCGAGGGCGACCGCCCCTCCGGCCAGCTCTGGACCGAGATGATTTCCGGCGACATGGCCAGCAGCCGACGCGACGCCATCCTCGACCGGCTGCGTGAAGTGCCACCAGACGAGCGCGGCATCGTCACCAACGCCCGCTGCCTCAGCGAAGGCATTGACGTTCGCGCCTTGGACGGCGTCGCCTTCATTGACCCGAAGGAATCCCAGGTGGACATCATCCAGGCGGTGGGCCGCGCCATCCGCAAGGCGGAGCACAAGCGGCACGGCGTCATCATCCTGCCCGTGTATATTTCCAGCGCGGAGGACGACAATCAGGTGCTGGAGGACTCCTCCTTCAAGCAAGTTTGGCGCGTCCTCAAGGCCTTGCGCTCGCACGACGACCAGCTCGCCAACGAACTGGACAACCTGCGGGCCAAGCTCGGGAAGCGGGGCAAAGTCCGCGCCAGCCTGCCGGCGAAGATAACCATCAACCTCCCCGCCCGCGTCACCGCCCGGTTCGCCGACGCGTTTTACCTTCGCACTGTCCGGTCTATCACACCGCTGCCACCGCTGACGGAGGAGCAGATTCTAAAATGGGCGGACGCACACCACCAGAAAACCGGTGGGTGGCCGAAGGTAAATTCCGGCGACGTGCTGGGAGCGCCCGGTGAGAAATGGATGAACATTCAAACCGCGCTTTACGATGGTAAGCGCGACCTGCCCGGCGGCTCTTCACTGGCACAACTACTGGCCGAGCAACGAGGTCTCCGAAACATCGGAGGCCTTCCACCACTGACCATTGAGCAGATTCTCAAATGGGTGGATGTGCACCACCAGAAAACTGGTGCGTGGCCGAAGCAAAATTCCGGTGACGTGCTTGATGCGCCCGGTGAGAAATGGTGGAATATCAACGCCGCCCTTAGCCAAGGCCAACGCGGCCTGCCAAGCGGCTCCTCACTGGCACAACTGCTGGCCGAAAACCGGGGCGTCCGAAACAAGGGAGCACTTCCCGCCCTGACCATTGAGCAGGTTCTCCAATGGGCTGACGCTCATCACCAGGAAACTGGTGAGTGGCCAAAATTAAACTCTGGTGACGTGCTGGGCGCACCCAGTGAGAAATGGGGAAGTGTCGAAAACGGCCTCCGACTCGGGCTGCGTGGTCTGCCCGGCGGCTCCTCACTGGCACAACTGATGGCGGAGAAGCGAGGCGTCCGAAACCATTTAGCACTTCCAGACCTGAACATTGAGCAAATCCTCGAATGGGCGGATGCGCACCGCCAGAAAACCGGTGAGTGGCCGAACCAAAAGTCAGGTGAAGTGCTGGGCACGCCCGGTGAGAAATGGAATGCTATAGCGTCCGCACTCGGCAAGGGTCGCCGCAGTCTGCCCGGCGGTTCGTCTTTGGCAAAACTGCTGGCCGAGAAGCGAGGCGTCCGAAATATTATGGGTCTTCCAGACCTGACCATTGAGCAGATTCTAAAATGGGCAGACGCTCATCACCAGAAAACCGGTGAGTGGCCTAAAGAAACTTCTGGCGATGTGCTGGAAGCACCCGGTGAGAAGTGGCGAAATATAGAAAACGCTCTCCGAATCGGTCTGCGTGGCTTGCCCGGCGGTTCGTCTCTGCCACAACTGCTGGCTGTGCAGCGAGGCGTCCGAAACCATTCAGCACTTCCACCACTAACCACCGCGCAGATTCTTAAATGGGCAGACGCTCATCACCGGAACACTGGCAGATGGCCGAACCAAAAGTCTGGTGAAGTGCTTGATGCACTCGGTGAGAAGTGGGGAAATATCGCTGGCGCACTTGCTCTCGGCCAACGCGGCTTGCCATGCGGTTCGTCTCTGGCAAAATTGCTGACTGAAGAGCGCGGCGTTCGAAATCATCTAGCGCTTCCGCCGCTAACCATTAAGCAGATTCTCAAATGGTCAGACGCTCATCATCAGCAAACCGGTGAGTGGCCGAAAAAGAATTCTGGAGAGGTTCTGGGCGCACCCGGTGAGAGGTGGGGAAATATCCAAAACGGCCTTTACTCTGGTCAGCGTAGCCTTCCCGGCGGTTCGTCCCTAGCCAAACTCCTTCGCCAAGAGCGGGGCTGACTGCGGACAGAAGCTGCACCCCGCCAACGCGAAGCAGCATTGACCGCGCTCCCGTAGCCGCACGCTTCAGCCTGCGCTTCGTAGGAGACGACGTGCGGAGGCTCTCACCAATTGGGAATGCCGAGTGCCGAATGGGGAATGTCGGTCAGAGACTCGTCACCTCGTCACCTACGGCAACCAAGTCAGTATTCCTCGCTCATCTGCTTGTCGCCGTGCTCGGGGTTGGGGATGAGTTTGCGGTTCTTGGAGTCCACCACGAAGTCGAGGTATTCGAGGGGAATCTGGCCGAGCAGGTTCGGCACGTTCTCGCCAATGTCCACCACATCGAAGTTGCCGTAGCGGCCTTGCAGGTCCAGACGCACCGGCTCGTAAACGGCACGCTGCTTCGGCCCGTTGGTCGTCTGGGAGATGATGTCATCCACCTTCTCCAGGCCGAGCGACCTGATGACGCTGGGCTTGAGGTAGAGCCGCGTCGCGCCCGTGTCCACGAGTGCCTCGATTTTCACCGTGCGCGGCTTGGTCTTGGACAGCTTGCGGTGCTGCACGCCCAAGTCGATGAGGTTCGTAAGTTTGAGTTTGACGATGACTTTTCCCATCAGCGGAAGGTGCGGTGGGTTGGATTATGCGTCAACGCTGTTCACGGGTTCGGCGCGGGCGGGGCGGGCGGGTTCGGCGGCGTGGGCGGCGGCGCGCCCGGCTCGAAGTGATAGACGACGCCCCAGCGTTCGCATTTTACTCGGCGGCTGCCGTCGTCGGGGTCTTTGCGGTAGAAGAATTCCACGGTGTCGCAGAG
>JAYTIO010000758.1:0-2859 GCA_043731805.1 Pedosphaera sp.
CCGTGAAGAAGCCCGACGCGAGGCCCGGCGGGATACCGGGTTTGTCCGGCGGGGCCGGCTCGCGCTTGATGGTCACGCGGTAGCAATCCGGGCGCGTCGGGCTGTCCGAGAGCGAGTAGCAGCGGACGAGCGGCTTGTCGCGGCCGGGGAGGTCGAGGCTGAAGGTGAGATACTGGCCGGGCTTGAAGGGCGGCAGCGGCTTGCGGTCGTGCGGCACGAGGTAGAACGAGTTCACGTCCTCGCACTCGGTGGACTTCTGGGTGACCTGGAACTTGCGGTAGCCGTTCCAGCCTTGGGTAATTTCCTGCGTCTCCCGGTAACGCACCTTCGCCGCGAGCACCAAGGTCTCCAACCGCTCGCGGTCCAGCCGGTGCTGCCGGTGCTCGTGCCGCAGCCGCGCCGCCGCCGAGTAGGCCATCAACACGAGCTGGCTCGACAGCACCGCCAGCAGGCCGTAGCCGATCGCGAGTCCCGTATTGCCGCCCAGCGTCGTCTGAAGCTGCTCGATGATGGCTTGCATGGCTGTAAGTGGCGCGGCCCCGCGAGGCCGCCGGTTTCGGCTGACGGTGACCATTGTTCGTTTCCGCCGCTGGTTGCCAAGGTTTTTCCTGTGCAGGCGATTTGCAAATCCACGCTTGCTTTCACCTCCGCATGAACGTGGAATTTCGCCCGCACCAATGCGCCACCGCTCTTCAAGAACCAAACGCCTTCTGCTGCTACTCGCGCTGCTGCTGCCGGTCACTGCTTGCCTGACCGCCGCCGCGCCCGGGCGCTTCACCGGCTCGCCCACCTGCGCCACCTCCCTATGCCACGGCGGGGCAGGGGAGCTTCGCCAGCAGACCGCCCTCTGGCAGAAGCAGGACATCCACTCGCGCACCTACAACACCCTCGTCAACGCCCGCTCCGCGCAAATCGCCGCCGCGCTGAAAATCCCCGCCGCCGCGACCAGCTCCCGCTGCACCACCTGCCACGCGCCCTTCCACGATGTGCCGAAGGCCGCGTTCCTCGCCGACATCATCAAGCCCACCGAAGGCGTCTCCTGCGAAAGCTGCCACGGCCCCGCCGAGCCGTGGATTCGCAGCCATACCCGGCCCGACTTCAGCCACAAAGACCGCGTGCTCCTCGGCCTGCGCGACCTCAACCACCTCTACGTCCGCGCGAACAGTTGCGTCGCCTGCCACCAGACCGTGGACCCCGCGCTGCTCGCTGCCGGCCACCCGGAACTTCTCTTCGAGCTGGATGGCCAAGCCGTCGCCCTCCGCGAGATGAGCGCCCAACTCACCAAGGAGAACACGCCCAGCGAAAAACTCACCGCTCCGTGGGCCGCTTCCCTCTGGCTCCTGCAAAAACTCGATGGCCTCGACTCCGCCCTGCCCGCGCTCAAGCCCGCCGCCACCGCCGCCCAAGCCCACCCCGCTGCCGACGCCCTCGCCCGCCGCGCCGCCGAACTGGAGTGGAGCCACGACCTCACGCGCCAGACCCTCCAGCGCCTTGCCAAGACTCACGCCGAATTCGCTGACGCCAAAATCCCGCGCGCCCAGCAAGCCCGCCGCGCCGAACGCCTCGTCCTCGCCCTCGACCGCCTCACCGCCCCGCTGGACAAAGCCTTGCTCGCCAAGCTGGAGCCGGACTTGAAAGAACTCTTCGCCCTCGCCCAGTCCCTCCCCGACTTCGCCCCGGAGAAGTTTGCCAAGTCCCTCGAAGCTTTCGCCAAGAAGCTCTGACCCATCGCCGTAGGTGACGACGTGAGGAGTCTTCATTTTTCCAACTCTGCGTCCGTCCCGCCTCTGCGGTGCATCTCCAAGCAAGCAACTCCGGGATTGATTGGAGCCTCGTTACCTCGTCTCCTACGCACGTTCGCATGAGCCAAGCCCCACTGAAATTTCTGCCCTACAAACGCTCGCGCTTCTCCGCGCAGTTGCCGCTCGACACGCTTTACAGCCCGTCGCACGCGTGGGCCGCGCAGCAGGCGGACGGCTCGTGGCGCGTGGGCATCACCAAGTTCGCCACGCGCATGCTCGGCGACATGGTCGAGTGCGGCTGGGAAGTGCAGCCGGGCGCGGCAGTCGCGTGCGGGCAGGTCGTCGGGTGGCTTGAAGGCTTCAAGGCCATCTCGGATGTCTATGGCATCGTGGACGGCGAATTCCTCGGCGCAAACCCGCTGCTGAAAACCAAGATCACCACCGTGAACAAAGACCCGCACGGCCACGGCTGGCTCTACGTCGCCACCGGCACGCCCGAGTCCCGCTGCCTCGATGTCCACGCCTACGTGAAGCTGCTGGACAAGACGATTGATAAAATCCTCGAACGCGAGCATCACGAAGAAAACCAATGAGCGTCCCTTCCTCAGAATCGGCAATCGGCAATCGGCAATCGGCAATTCCCAAGGCCCGCTACCTCATGCTCGGCGGCTTCCTCGGCGCCGGCAAGACCACCGCTGTCGCCAAGCTCGCCGAGCGCCTCACCGCACAAGGCCTCCGCGTCGGCCTCATCACCAACGACCAGGGCAAGGAACTCGTGGACACCGCCATGCTCCGCTCGCGCGGCTTTGCAACGGAGGAAATCCCCGGCGGCTGCTTCTGCTGTCGGTTCAAGTCGCTCACGGAAGCGGCGGGACGGCTCACGGCGGCGAGCGCACCCGATGTGTTCATCGCCGAGCCGGTCGGGAGTTGCACCGACTTGGTGGCGACAGTCACCTATCCACTGCGACGCCTTTACGGAAACGACTACACGATTGCGCCGTTAAGTGTCCTGGTTGATCCGATCCGCGCGGCGCGCACGGGATCGACGAGCACCGTGAGCGGGGCAATGGCGAAGGCGTCGCCGTAAATGCGCCGCAGCGGGTAGGTGACGGTGGCG
>JAYTIO010000759.1:0-5362 GCA_043731805.1 Pedosphaera sp.
CATCTCCGTCACCCGCTGCGCGACCGTCGCCGGCGGCAAGTTCGTCTGTGTCGGGGCCTTGTCCGCCGCCTCGTTCACCAACTGCGCGCCGCGCTCGAACTCCTCCTTCGCCACCACGCGCAACTGCTCCGCGTCCGCCTGCACCGGCGCAATCTCCTCCCGCGCCGTCCTCCGCATCGCCTCGACCAACTGCCGCAACTGCTCCCACAGCTCGCCCAACTCCAGCGCCGGATTCGCCACGCGCTCCAGTTGCCGCGCCAGCGCCCGCTCCGCCTCCGCCGCCCTTTGCAAACCCTGCCGCGCCTCGCCCACCGCGTCCCGCGACCTCCGTGACAGCTCCTGCCGCATCGCCGGATTGCGCGGCAACTCCGCCGCCAACTCGCGCCGCAGCTCCTCTGGCGGCAAGCCCGCCAGCCGCTGCAACCGCTCCATCTGCCCGTAACGCTCGTCCTGCGCCGCGCGGGTGCCCAGCGCGTCCTCCTGCTTCCGCAGCGCCACCCGCGACGCCTCCGCCGCACCCGCCTCGAGACCGCGATAGTGCTCCGCCAACCACTTCAACCGCTCGGCCAACGTCTGGTTTTGCCGCGCCGCCTCCCCGAGCCACTTCGCCCGCGCGACCGCCTGCCGCTCCGTCGTCGCACTACGCAACGCGCTCTCCGCCCGCACCGGCGGCGCGCGCAACAGCTCCACCGCCGTGTCCGCATCCCGCGCCCGCTCGCGACCCGCCGGCTGCGCCAAATCCTGCGCGTTCCCATCGCGCCGAATCGCGCTCACCGCATCACCGACACGCACGTTCAAAGTCGTCTGCCGCGCGTGCAAATTCGTCGTCGTCGCGCCCGTGGCCGTGCTCGCCACGCGCTTCAACTCCGCCTCCAACTCCCCCGCCACGCGCGCCAAGGCCAGCAGCCGCTCGCTCAACTTCGGCGTCGTCCAAGCCAACGCCTGCCGCGCTTCCGCCTGCGCCTGCGCCGCCTCGCCCTGCGCCCGTTGCAGCTCACTCGCCACCTTGTCCAACTGCTCCGCCATCGGCGTCGCCGCCCGCGCCCCACCATTCCGCCGCTCCGCCATCTCGCGCCCCACCTGTTGCCCGGCGCTCCCGCGCATCGCGTCGGACAGCGCACTCGCCGCCTTCTCGCCCAGCCCGGCGCTCTTCGCCTCGCGTTGCGCCGCCGCCGTTTGTTTTTCCATCCAACTCCAGTCACGCGGCCGACTCGTGCCGCTGTCCGGCGCGTTCGCCTCGAACCGCTCTTGGCGCGCCAACGCCTTCGCTGCACCTTCCAACTCGCTCAACTGCCGCCCCGCCTCCAGCCCGCGCAACGCCTTCTCCATCTGCGCGAGCCGCTCCGGGTTCGCCGCGTTCTGCCAGTCCGCTTCCGCCGCCGCGCGCATCCCTTCCAGCGCTTCGCGAGTGTGGCCCAACTGCGCGGCGAACTGGGCGTCGCCGTCGCGGCGTGCCTCCTCCGTCTTCGCCCGGTCCTCAAGCTGCTCCTTCGTCGCGCGCCACTGCGCCTCGGCGCGCTCGCGGGCGGCGTCCGCCTTCAGTTTCAACTTCGCGTCCTCCTCGCCGTTCTTCTTCGCGTCCGCAAGCTTCTTGTCGCTCGCCGCCAACTGCTCCCAATCCTTCCTCAATCGCGCGACCTTCTCCGCGCTGCCCTCCGTCAACTTCGCGAGTTCTGTCCGCGCCTTGTCCGCGCGCATCCCCAACTCACGGCCCGCCTGCCGTGCGTCGCTCGCCGCCTGCTCGGTCGCGTTCTTCAACTGCCGCGACGGTGCCGCCAGCTCCGGCCCGGCCGACTGCGGGAGCGCGGCTTCGACTCCGTTCCGGGCCGCCTTCAGATTTTCCTGAGTCTTGCCGAGCCGGTCAGCCACCTGTTTCGGCGCACGCTGTCGCAGCTCCGCCGTCTGCTGCTCCGCCTTCGCCACTTCACGCGACGCGCTCGTCTGCCGCCGCGCGACGCGCTGCCACGCGTTCGTGTCCGACCCCGCACCGTCCGCCGTCTGCTGCACGCGCTGCTGGTCCTTCGCCAACTGGTCGAGCCGCTCCGTCAACGCGTCCGCCTGGTCGGCGGCGACGAGTTCGTTGTTATGGGCCGCCATCTGGGCCGTGAAGTCCGCGAGCCGCTGCGCGGACTTCATCGCCTCGCCAATATTGCTGCGGTCCGGCGTCTCGCGCATCTCACGCGCCAGCGCCTCGCGGTCCGCCTGCGCGCGCGGGAGCAACTCGCGCCGCGCCGCACTCAACGCGCTGGCCAACGCGGCCAGCTCCGCCGACTCGCGGCCCGCATCCGCCTCACGCAACGCGCCGGCCAGTTGCTGGTCCGCGCGCTCCAACTGCCGCGCGACATCCGCCAGCGCCACCGCCGCGCCCGCCACCGTCTGCTGCCGTTGCACGTCATCGCCCGCGCGAACCTTCGTCGCCGCCTCGGCCGTGTAAGCCTTGCGCAACTCCGCCGCCGCCTTGCCCGCCGCCTCCAGCGCCTCCTGCACCTGCTGCCGTGCGGCGAGCGCCTTCGCCCGCGTCGAGTCCGACTGCTCCGCGCCGACGGTGAGCTGCGCGAGCGCCGACTCCACCCGCGTCCCGCGCAGGTCCACCGCCACGAGCTTCGTTGCCACGCGGTCGCCCGTGGCCAGGCCGAGCAGCAGCAAATCCCAGCGATGCGTGACGGAAGAATTCGTCTTGTTCGCCAGCGCCAGCGGCACCTCAACCCACGGGCCGGTGTTGACTTGAAACTGCTGCGCCACCGCCGCCAATCCGACGTCATCGCCCGCCGTGCCGCGCACCGTGATGACTTCATCCGGCGACACCACGAGGTCATTGCGCGGCGACTCAAGCGTCACGCGCGGCGCGAGGTCCGGCTCCGCGCGGATTTCAAACGTGGGGCTGAACTTGTTGCCCAACCCGGTCTCCGCCGCGACGAGCCGCACTTGATAAGTGGCCGCGCCGCGCACCGGGATGCGCGCGTGAACGACGTTCGGCTCCGGCGCAGTGAGTGCGACCAAGTTCGTCTTGCCGTCCGCGACAATCGCCAACTCGCCCGCGCGCACGGACTGGTTCACGCGCATCCGCACATCGGCCATGCTGCCTTCGCGCGCGGACAAGTTGCCGTGCTCCTCCTCAACCTTGCGCTCCGCCAACTGCGCGTAGGCCGGCGCTTCGTAAGTCTTCACAAACCCCACCACCGCCGGCCGCGCCCGCGTGGCAATCGTCACCGGCTTCGTGAGCGCATCGCCCGCGCGCACGCGGAACGCGAACGCGCCCGGCCCCACCGGCACCGTGGCGACGTAGCGTAGTGGGGCAGGCGTCCCGCCGGCCGCAGGAGCAGCCTGCCCCACTAGCGGCGACATCGTCACACGCTCACCCTTGCCATCGGCCCCGAGCACCTCCAGTTCAGCGCGGTCCGTGTCCGCCCCGGCGAGTTCCACCACAATGGGCTGGTGGTCGCCTTGCGCCAGCCAGCGCGTGTCGGCGGCCGGTTCGACCACGCGAATCTTCGTCCGTGCCACCCGCTCGATGCTGGCCATCGGCACCAGCGCACGTGCGAACTGGCGGGGAAATTCCAGCGCCGGCACCGCGAACATCCCAGCGACGACACAGCCGCAAACCAGCGCGGCCCGCGTCCACTTCACCACCAGCGAGCGCGGCAGCAAAACCTCCATGCGCAAGTCCCGCACCCGCCGCGCGACGCCCTCTTGCACCAGGTCGCGGAAAGCAAACGAGTCGTGCTTCCCTTCCGCACTTTTCTCCGCCAACTCCACCGCCGCGACCAGATGGCTGCGCAAGCCGGGCCAGGCCTTCTCCATCAGCCCCGCGAACTCCCGGGTGGACGGCGGCTTCGCCAACACCCGCCCGGCCATGAACCAGAAGACCAGCGCCGGCGCCGCGTAGCCGCCGAGGCTCAGGAGCCAGCGCACCGCTTCCGTCAGCACGAAAAACCGGTCCAGCCACGCCACCGCCGTGAAGGCCACCAGCAGCGTGACCGCCGCCGCGCACAGGCCCCGCACCCGGACCAGCCGCGTCCACCGTTGCGCGAACGCGCGCAGCCGCTCCGCAATCAGCGGGTCGAGGGAAGGAGGCATCGTGCGAGTGAGTTAGCCACAGCGGACGCCGGGCGTGAATACATAAATGGCAGTAGCCGATGGATTCAGCCGCTTTGGGAATTCTTGTGAATAGCTCCTCCCTCATCCCGTCGGCCAATAGACTTTCAGCTATGACAAATCATACCGCTCTCTGCTCGTTCGCCCTCGCCGCGACGTTGACAATTGCCTCCCCCGCGCCCGCCGCGACGAAGGCCCCCGCCGCCAAGCCCGCCGCCGTGGACAAGGCCGTCAGCCTCGAACTCTTCACCCAGCCCGCCGACCAGGCCGCCAAGCCGCTCGCGCTCAAGGGCGCGGACGCCCGCGTGCAGTTGCTCGTCCACGCCCGCCACGCGTCCGGCACGGAGAGCGATTACACCAGCAAGGTCACCTACACCATCAAGCCGCTAAAAGTCGTGGACGTGGACAAGTCCGGCTACCTCGTCCCCGTCGGCGACGGCACCGCGACCATCACGGCGAAGTCCCCCGAGGGCCTCACCGCCACGGCGAATGTGTCGGTCGAAAACTTCAAGCTCGTCCCCGCGATCAACTTCGCGAACTCCATCGTCCCCATCTTCACCAAGGCCGGCTGCAACAGCGGTGGCTGCCACGGCAAGAGCGGCGGGCAAAACGGCTTCCGCCTCTCGCTCCTCGGCTTCGAGCCGCAGGAGGATTACGAATACTTGGTGAAGGAAGCGCGCGGGCGTCGGCTCTCCACCGCCGCGCCCGAGAACAGCCTATTACTCATGAAGGGCGCGGGCATCGTCCCCCACGGCGGCGGCACGCGCTGGGATGTCGGCTCGTTCGACTTTGCGCTGATCAAGCGCTGGATTGCCCAAGGCATGCCCTACGGCAGCGAGAAGGACCCCGTCGTCACGCGCATCGAGGTCTTCCCCAAGGAGCGCACGTTGCAGCCGCAGGCCGAGCAGCAACTCACCGTCATCGCCCGCTACTCGGACGGGCACATCGAGGACGTGACGCGCGGCGCGCTCTTCGAGGCGAACGACAAGGACATGGCCACCGCCGAACCGAGCGGCCTCGTGAAGTTCGCCAGCCAACCCGGCGACGTCGGCGTCATGATCCGCTACCAGTCCAAGGTCGCCGTGTTCCGCGCCACCGTGCCGCTGGGCGCGCCCGTGCAGCACCTGCCCATGGCGAAAAACTTCGTGGATGAATCCGTCTTCAAGAAGCTCAAGCGCATCGGCCTCCCGCCCAGCGAAATCTGCGACGACGCCACCTTCATCCGCCGCGTGACCCTCGACCTCGCCGGCCGCCTGCCCAACGCCGA
>JAYTIO010000760.1:0-2885 GCA_043731805.1 Pedosphaera sp.
CCAACAGTAACGCGTAATGCTTCTGAAGTTCGCCAGCCATGCTCATGGCCCAAGCCTGTCAGAGTCCTCCGGCGCTGCGCCAGCCACGGTTCACCAAACTCGCCCCTGCGGCGTGGCGCAGCGGAGCGCAGCCACGACCGACGCGCAGCGGTGAACCCGCCGCCAACCCAGAGCGTCTCGGCATGCAATCAAACCGAACTCACACGCATTCCCTTAAAAGCTCTTCCATCCCCACCTCGAACTTAGCCACGAAAATCCCCGAATACCCTGCTTTCTTGCCCTCGGCTGGTCCATGCCCCGTTGGCTGCTCGACCTCTACGCGGAGTTTCGCTGGCTCACCTCGGGGCGAAAGTTGCCACTGGTGGGTGAGCCCACAGGCAAACGCCGTCGCTCCCGCCACAGCCTGCTTGCGGCACTGAGTTTCTTCGGCCTCGACGGCATCGCCGCGATCGAGAAGGAGGCGATGCGCCAACTCGCCATGCGCGGTGGTCCCTACACCCCGGTTGAGTTGCAACAGCTCACCGAATACTGCCAAACCGAAGTGGACAGCAGCGTCAAGCTGTTCGAGCGGATGCGTCCGCACCTCGACCTTCCGCACGCCTTGCTACGCGGCCGCTACATCCAGGCGGTGGCGCGAATGGAATGGAACGGCGTGCCCCTCGACACCGACATGCTCGCCGTGTTGCGAAGGAACTGGGAGCCGCTCAAGATCCATTTGGTCACCAAGACGGACGTCGCCGGCATCTACACGGGGGGTTCGTTCAGCGAACGACGCTGGGCGAGCTGCGTGGGAACGCACGGCATCCAGTGGCCCCGGCTCGTCAGCGGACGTCTGGCTTTGGATGAAGACACCTTCCGCGACATGGCCAAGGCGTTCCCCGCCATCGTCGGACCGTATCACGAGCTTCGCGCACACTTTCCCGGCTGCGTTTGAATGATCTCGCCGGGGGTGATGACGGTCGCAACCGAGCGCTCCTCTCCCCCTTCGCCAGCAGGACCGGGCGCAACCAGCCATCGAACTCGCAGTTCATCTTCGGCCCGGCGACCTGGATTCGCGGCCTCATCCGCCCCGACCCCGAGAAGGCCGTGGCATACGTGGATTGAGAGCAGCAGGAATCTGGAATCGCCGGTGCGCTGTCCGGCGACGTCAACATGATGACGGCCTACCGGTCGGGCGACCCGTATCTCACCTTCGGCAAGCAGGCGGGCGTGATTCCGTCTTGGGGCACGAAGCAGACGCACGCGGCGGCCCGGGAGCAGTTCAAGGTCTGCGCCTTGTCCGTCCAGTTCGGCGCGGAGGCCGCGAGCATTGCGGCTCGGCTTGGGATCCCTGTTCATCGGGGTCAAGAGCTGCTTGACCTTCACCGCCGCACTTTCCCCCGCTTCTGGGAATGGTCGCAGGCGGCCCAGGACATCGGCGTCCTGACCGGCCGACTTCAATCGACCTTCGGCTGGCAGGTCCATGTCGAGGAAAATTTCAACCCTCGGTCGGTTCGCAATTTCCCCTGCCAGGCCAACGGCGCGGAAATGCTGCGGCTGGCCTGCATTTTCACCACTGAGGCTGGCATCCGGGTGTGCGCCCCCGTCCACGACGCGCTGCTCATTGAGGCCCCGGTCGAGGAAATTGACGCCGGCGCAGTGGAGACGCAGCGGCACATGCGCATCGCCTCTGAGCTGGTGCTCCCCGGTTTCCCGCTGCGCACCGACGCGAAGGTGGTCCGCTGGCCAGATCGCTACATGGACCCCCGCGGCGCGGGGATGTGGCAGACGGTCCAGTCGATTCTCTCCGAGCTTCCAGGGACACTTGACAAGCTGGTTATGCCCCCCAGCACAGGTGCTGCCAGTCCCCCCGCACCCATGCACCCCCCGTCCAGTCTTATGTCTCTTCTATAGGAGTATGACTACTACCTCTCCCACACCCTCTATCAACTTGGATGATTTTCGGCTGGAACTGAGCCAGCTCAACCAGCCGAGTGGCAAGACCATATCGCAGCCATCTCCTCTGGCGTCCAAGTTCATCCGCGGACCTATCCCACTGGACTGGGTCTTGAGAGCAGGGCGGTTGAAGGGCAAGGCGCTACAGGTGGGGATGATCCTCTGGTTTGAGTCTGGCTGCTTGAAGAGCCGGACGGTTCCGCTCCGCCAAACCTTGGCCCAGGAATTTGGGTGCCACCGCGACACCATCATCCGCGCGGTGCGTGAGCTGGAGAAGGCGGGGCTCGTCACGGTGGTCAGCGACCCCGGCAGATGCCTCTCGGTCACACTGTTGGCGAATGGGGAGAGGACTACTACGTGACCCGGACCACCCACTCACGGAGCCGCAACGGCAGCCTGTGGCGCAGCTCAGAAAGGAGCCACGCTCCGATGAGCCGCCGCCACTTCTGCCACTCGTTCCGCGCACCTGCACATTCAGCGAACGCGCTCACGGAGACGCCCCTCACTTTTTCGCGCCCACCGGCTTGTCTGCCGATGGGTGCCGAGATTAACGCCAGCAACAGTGCAAATTATGAAAGCAAAAGCCATGAACAACTCAGCCACCACCACCATGCACCGCCTCATCCCGCCCCCCGGCACGGACTGGCCGAACGTGCGAACCCCCGTCATCAATCCGCCGGGCTGGGAGCCGGAGCGTGACCTCGACATCTACCGGGCCGCCGGCCTGTGGCCCGGCAGCGCCCCAATACCTGAGGAGATTGGTCGCAACCTCGCCCGGGCCATCGCCACCGAGGTGCTGCGCGACGCGCGCCTTGAACTCGCCGTGGCCATGGCGGCGCGGATGGCCTTCAACCGTATCCAACCGGCGGACCCATCTAGGCGCGAGGCGAGCTGGGTGAGAAGCTGGGGTGGATGAAACGAAAAACTTCCCGGCTGGCCGAAGTCCAGGT
>JAYTIO010000761.1:0-4517 GCA_043731805.1 Pedosphaera sp.
ACCACCTCAAGCTGAACCTTGAGACCAACCACGCCACCCTCGCCGGCCACTCCATGCAGCACGAACTGGAAGTCGCCGGAGCCGCTGGCGCGCTCGGCATCATCGACGCGAACACCGGCGACCTCATGCTCGGCTGGGACACCGACCAGTTCCCCACCGACATCTACCTCACCACGCAGTGCATGTTGAGCATCCTCAAGTATGGCGGCCTCAAGACCGGCGGCGTGAACTTCGACGCCAAGGTGCGCCGCGAGAGCTTCGAGCCGGTGGACCTCTTCCACGCGCACATCGGCGGCATGGACGCCTTCGCGCGCGGCCTGAAAATCGCCGCCGCCATCCGTGCCGACGGCCGTCTCGACGCCTTCGTGAAGAACCGCTACCGCACCTGGGACACCGGCCTCGGCCAGGACATCGAACAGGGCAAAGTCGGCTTCGCGCAACTCGAAGCCCACGTCCTCAAACACGGCGAGCCGAAGTTGGAAAGCGGTCGGCAGGAGTTCTTGGAGAACCTGATCAACGAGTTCATCTGAGGCGACCCCGCTGGCACGGAGCCCAGCGGAAACAGCTTTGCCAACGGGGCGGTCTTCACGGCCGCCCCGTTTTGTTTGCCGCGGCGGCGGACATGGAAGCACCGACGGGGCTTATTTTCCCGCCACGGCTTTGGCCACGGCTTCGGCAATGAGTTTCGCTCCGGCGGCGTTGGGGTGAATCTTGTCGGGGAACAACTCTGGCTTGGCGCTCAACGCGGTGTAAAGGTCAATGGTCGGCAGTTGCATCTCCTTGGCGAGCTGCTGGAGGAGGGGGATGACTTCGCCTTTGACGACGGGTTCGTTGATGCCCCACTTGGTTTCATAGACGGGCACGGGCAGGCAGACGAAGACCGTCGGCTTTGTGGGCAGGCCTTGGAAGTGCGTCACCAGCGCGCGGGCGTCGGCGGCGAACTCGGCCTTGTGCTGGTCCCAGTTCTGCGGCTTGGAGTCGTTGGTGCCGAGCTTGATGACGACGATGTCCGGCTGGGAGTTGGTGGCGGCCTCGAACTCCTTGGTCTTCCAATACGGGAGGTCGCCCTGCTTCAGGAGCGTCGCGCCGCTGCGGCCGAAGTTGCGGGTCTCGTAGCGTGCGCCGAGCAGTTCGCCGAGGACCTTGGGATAATTGTTCTTGTCCCGCTGTTCGACGCCGGCACCGAAAGTGATGCTGTCGCCGACGCAGGCGACGCGGAGGGGTTTGGCTTCCGCCGCCTGCAGCGCGGGGGTGAGCAAGGCGGAGGCAAGCAGGCTGAGAAGGGAGCGCAGACGATGTTTCATGCGCGGGATGAGACGGGGTGAAGCGCCGGTGAGCAAGGGGAAATCAGGGCGGCCGCTTGAGTCAGAAAGATGGGGCAGAAAGATGAAGACTTCACTTTGAAGCGGAGTTTTATGGTGCAGGGTGCAGCAGCTTGACGGTTTCCGCTTGCTTGCGTTTCTCGGACTGTGACAGCGGGGTTTCGCCGTTCACATCCTTGAGCGCTCTATCGGCTTTGCGTTCGAGGAGGAGTTTCACGACCTCGTTGCTGCCGCGCGCAGCGGCGAAGTGCAGGGGGGTGGTGCGCTGATAGTCTCGGCTGTTCACGTCCAAGCCGCCCTCCAGGAAGAGGCGCACCAGCTCAACAGACCCCGCGCCAGCGGCGGCGTGGAGCACGGTTTGGCCGAGGTTGTTCGCGACCTTCAGGTCGGCTCCGGCACGAAGGAGTTGGGCGACGGCGTTCGTCAAGCCGCGCCCGGCGGCGTGCAACAGCGGCGTCATCTGCTGGCGGTTGCGGACGTTCGGGTCGGCTTTGGCGGCGAGCAGGGCGGCAACCACTTCTTCTTGGCCAGATTGCGCGGCGATGTGCAGGGCGGTGTTGTCGGCGAAGTCCCGGCGGTTCACGTCCGCACCGTGCTGGAGCAGGAGGGACACAATCTTAGCGCCGCCGATGAAGCTGGCGTAGTGCAGCGGGGGACGGAGCATGTCGTCGGGCGCGTTGGCCCAATCCGGGTGCTGCTTGAGGAGGGCTTCCACCTCGACCAGCAAGTTCTTGCGCGCGGCGTTGCGGAGCGGGGCGGAGCGGGTGATGGGGGTTTCCTTCCCGCCGTGTTGCTTGAGCAGGGCGATGAGGTGGGCGTGTTCGCGCTCGACGGCGATGGCGTAGGGCGTGCCGCCGAATTGATTCGTCACGTTCGGGTCCGCGCCCCAGTTCAGCAGGACGAGCACGCTGTTCAAATCAGCGTTGTCCGCACCCACTGCCAGGGCCAGCGGCGTCTGGCCGTAGGCATTGGGGGCGTTCACCAGGTGACGGGCTTGCGCGAGCCGTTCGTTCAAAGCCACCGAGTCGCGCTTCGTCGCCAGGTAGCGGAGCTGCGCGCCTCGCGAACGGTCGTCCTCCACGGCCCCGGCACGAATGAGGGTGGTGGCGGTTTGGGACATGTTGAACTCACGCGCGATGGAGAGCGGGGTTTCCTGGCGCTGGTTCGGAGCGGGGTTCGGGTCCGCACCGAGCTGTAGGAGCAGCGGGACCATTTGCTTGTAACCGCGCAGGGACGCGATGTAGAGCGGCGTATCTCCCTTGTCGGTGCGGGCGTTGACGAGGTCGGGGTTCCCCAGAATCAACTGCCGGACGCGGTCCAAGTCGTGGGCTAGGACGGCGTCGTGGATTTCGGCGGCGGACAAGGCCAGCGGCAGCACCAGCGTCAGGAGCATCCAGCCAGCGCCCCGCTGCAAGGTGCGGCTTGCACAGTCTGGACGGCTTGGTTTCATTATACGCGTTGGATTAAGACGACCCGCGCCGGCGGTGGTTCGATCAGGAAAAACCCGCAGCCTGCTGGGCTACTTCTTCTGGGCACCGGTTTTCGCCGTGACCGGCGGCTTCGGCAGCGTGGTCAGCGGAAAGTTGTCCGTGCGGAACGGGTGCGCCGGGAGACCATCCTGGTTCCACAGGTTGACGACCGGGTAGTTAGCCCAGCCGAAGCGGACGGCGGTGGGCTGCTTCACGGCGGCGCTGGACAGCTCGACCTTGTCCGCGCCGATAAACTTCGCGCTGGCCCAGACGAACTTGCCGTCCGCGCCGCACACGGCGAAGCCCTTCAACTCGCCGCCGCGCGCTTCCAGCCCTTTGCCCGCGTCAGCGAAGGTCACGGTTGCCTTGCCGCCGCTGAAGCTCGCGCTCTTGTAGGTCGGGCCGCTGGCAACAATGTTTTCGCCATAGGTCAGCTTGCGCGCCACCAGCGCCAGCCGCGCGCCGACCGGTTCCTTCTCCTGCGGGTGGATGTCGGTCTCGTTGCCCACGTCGGTGATGACCACGGTGCCGGCGTTGCCGACGTTCTTGCTCGCGACGATTTGCGCCTCGCGCAGCTCCGCCCAACTGCTGTCCGCCGGCTCGGGCAAAAGCTTGGTGAAGGGCGCGAGCTGGACAGTGAGGAAGGTGAAGCTCCCTTGGCCCCAGTCCTGCCGCCAGTTCTGAATCATGTCCGCGAAGAGCGTGCGATACTGCCACGCGCGGCCCGCGTTGGACTCGCCCTGATACCAGATGGCACCCTTGATGGCGAAGGGCTGGAGCGGGTGAATCATCGAGTTGTAGAGTTCGGTTGGACGCCAGGGTTCGCGCGGGGCTTGGGGCAAGGTCTTCGCGCCGGCTGCTTTCGCCTTGGCGAGTTGCTCGGGGAAATGGGCCTTGGCGGTCTCAAGGTTCTTCATCGCCACCGGGTAGGCGTCGAGAATGTCCTTTTTGTAAGCCGGGTTGCTGCTCAGCACGCGCTCGCTCATCCACACCTCGGCGGGCGAACCACCCCAGCTCGTGTGGATGATGCCCACCGGCACGCCGCGCGCCTTCTGCAAGTCACGCCCGAAGAAGTAAGCCACCGCCGAGAATTCCGGCGTGGTCTCCGGGCTGGCGACGGCCCACACGGGCTTGGCGGTGTTGGCGGGGACCAGAAGGTCAGCGACGAGCGTGGGCGACTTCACGCGCGGCACGTAGAAGAGGCGGAGGTTGGGGTTCGAGGCGGCGGCGGCGGCGGCCTGCCCGTTCACGCTCTGGCGCAACGCCCACTGCATGTTCGACTGGCCGCTGGCAATCCACACTTCGCCGACCACGACGTTCTTCAGCTCGGTGCGGTTGTTGCCCATCACGAGGAGCGTCGCCGGCGAGGCGGTCGCGGGCATCGCCGCGAGCTTCACCTGCCACTTGCCGTTCTTGGCGCGGGTCTGGACGACTTGGTCGCGGTATTGCACGACGACCAGTTCGCCCTCGTCCGCCCAGCCCCAGATCGGCACGCTCTGGCCTTGTTGGAGCACCATGTGGTCGGAGAAAATCGTCGGCAGCTTGACGTCGGCGCGGAGGCTGGCCGCGGTGGCGAGCAGCGTCAGGGCGGCGGCCAGAGCCGTAAACGGAGTGGCAGCGCGGGCATGGAACGGTCGTTTTTGCATCCCGGAAATACACGCGAAGGCTGCGGATGCGTCAACCGCAACGGCGGGTGCGCAGGGCGCACTGCCCGTGGCGCGCGAAC
>JAYTIO010000762.1:0-3297 GCA_043731805.1 Pedosphaera sp.
ACGATGGCTTCGGCTTTCTTGTTGTCCGCCAGTTCCCGGCAGCGCAGGGCGAGTTTCTTTGCTTCCATTGCCAGTGAGCATGGCAGAAGCGGGGAGGAACGTAAAACGTGAATCGTTGCCGGACGAAGAAATCGGGGAAACTTGCCGCCATCGCCGGGTTTTGATTTGCAGCGGGAGGGGGCGCCGGGTTTCAATCAGAAGAGTCAAACGTCATGTCCACCACCCCCGATCCCAACGCCCTCCGTATCCGCTCCGTGCTCGTGGTGGATGACGATGTGGAGCTGGCGATGATGTATAAGGAGCTGCTCGGTTCGCAGGGCTACACCGTCAACACCGCGCCCAACGGCGTCGAGGCGCTCAAGCTCATCATGCGCCATGAGGTGGACGCCATCATCTGCGACATGATGATGCCGCATATGCCGGGCGATATGTTCTACCTGGCCGTCGAACGGGTGAAGCCGCACCTCTGCGCGCGCTTCATCTTCGTCACCAGCTATGAGGGCAACCCGAAGATCGAAGCCTTCTTCAAGAAGGTGAACGGCATCGTGCTCTACAAGCCCACCACGCTGGGCAAGCTGATGGGGACGTTGAACCTGCTGCACCAGCGGTTGGTCAACGCCGAGCAGAAGGCCAGGGGCGGGGCGTGAGGCCATTCCCCGCTCGCTCGAGATACTGCTCCGCTCCGGGCGTCCGGGCTGGGGGAGCGGGATAAGCCGGAACGAGGCCGTTGCCATAGGAATGCTCCACTTCAACGCTGGGCTGCGGAGGACGCAAAGTTGCGCGCCAAAGTAGCCGCCAAAGCCACAAAAGATAAATGCGAAGGGCTGGACCTAACGCTGGCTTCCGCCGCGTTCTCAGCGTCGCCGTGTAAAACACAACGCCAACTTCCTCTGCGTCGTTCCGGTTAACACGTTCAGTGAACAGGTGTGCGCTGGGGCCATTTGCCGATCTTCACGAGAGGAAGCCTCCCTGGCTCGGCCACCTCCTCGCTTGTGATGCGTTCAGCAGTCATCGTTCACGTCACGATGTCCCTTAGCACATGCCCATGCACATCCGTCAGCCGGAAGTCCCGGCCCGCGTAGCGATAGGTGAGGCGCTCGTGGTCGAAGCCGAGGCGGTCGAGCATCGTCGCGTGGAGGTCGTGGACGGAGGTGCGGTCTTGCACGGCCTTGAAGCCGAACTCGTCCGTCGCGCCGTGGACGGTGCCGCCTTTGATTCCGCCGCCGGCCATCCACACGCTGAAGCCGTAGTGGTTGTGGTCGCGGCCCAGCTTGGATTTGCCCGCGTCGGTCAGCTCCACCGTGGGCGTGCGACCAAACTCCCCGCCCCAGAGAATGAGCGTGTCCTCGAACATCCCGCGTTGCTTGAGGTCCGCGATGAGCGCGGCGATGGGTTGGTCAATCTCGCGCGCGAGCTTGCGGACGTTGCCCTCGACGTTGTCGTGAGTGTCCCACGGCTGGCCCGCGCCGTGCCAGAGCTGCACGAAGCGCACGCCGCGTTCCAACAACCGCCGCGCGATGAGCGTCTGCCGCCCGTGGACGTGCTCGCCGTAGAGCGCGCGGAGATGCTCCGGTTCCTTGCTGAGATCAAACGCATCGCTCGCCTCCATCTGCATGCGGAAGGCGAGTTCAAAGGACTGGATGCGCGCGTCGAGGCGCGAGTCCGTGGCGCGCGCGGCTTGATGCTCGGCGTTCAACTGGCGGAGCAAACCCAGTTGCCGCTGCTGCATCTCAGCGGTCGCGTGCGGGCTGCGGATGTTCTCGATGAGCTTGTCGATCTGCGTGTGCTGCGGGTCAATGAACGTCCCCTGATACACGCCGGGCAGGAAGCCGTTCTGCCAGTTCTGTGTGTCCTTGATGGGGTAGCCGCCGGGACTCATCGCGATGAAGCCGGGCAGGTTTTGATTCTCCGAGCCGAGGCCGTAGAGCAGCCACGAGCCGAAGCTGGGCCGCGCCTGCACGGAGTCGCCGCAGTTCATCAGCATGAGCGACGGCTCGTGGTTGGGCACCTGCGCATACATCGAGCGCACCACCGCGATGTCATCGGCGAACTGCGCGGTCTTCGCGAAGACCTCGCTGATTTCGAGGCCGCTCTGGCCGTAGGGCTGGAACTTGAAGGGCGAGGGAAACGCCGCGCCGGTCTTGCGCTCGGTGAGAAGATTTTCGTTGGGCAGTTGTTTCCCGGCGTATTTGGCGAGCGCGGGCTTGGGGTCGAACGTGTCCACATGCGACGGCCCACCGTTGAGGAAGAAGTGGATGACGCGCTTGGCGCGCCCGGGAAAGTGCGGGGCCTTCGGCGCGAGCGGACTGACCGACTCTGCCGCGCCCGCCGACGGCAGCAAACCCGCGAGGCCCACCGTGCCCATGCCCATGCCGCAGCGCGCGAGGAAGTCGCGGCGATTGAACGCGGGCGGGCGCGAGGCGAAGGGCGAGGTGTTCATGGCAGGAAACATAGCAAGCCGACGTTGGACGCGGCAACGTAGTTCCCTGTTCTCTACAACTTTTGCAGCGCCGACGCTTGTCATCCCCTGCCCGACGGCTACAACTCCCGCGACTCATGACCTCCACCACACGCGAGCTGCGCGGCGTCCTGCCCGTCTTCCAGACGCCCTACCATCCCGACGAGACGATTGACCACGCCACGCTCGAACGCGAAATCGCCTGGCTCTACGACTGCGGCGCGCACGGCATCGTCATGGCGATGGTCTCCGAGACGCTGCGCCTCTCCAGCGAGGAGCGGGAGGAACTCGCCACCGCCGCGTGCAAGTTCGGCCGCGCGCGCGGCGTCGTGGTCATCAGCGTCGGCGCGGAGTCGAGCAAAGTGGCCGAGCGTTACGCACGGCACGCCGAATCCGTCGGCGCGGATGCGGTGATGGCCATTCCGCCCGTGTCCGTGGGCATCGGCGAAGGCGAACTCCTCGCCTACTACCGGCGCATTATCGAAGCCATCCGCATCCCCATCATCGTGCAGGACGCCAGCGGCTACGTCGGCAAGCCCATGCCCATCGCCATGCAGGCGCGGTTGCTCGACGAGTTCGGCCCCGAGCGCGTGCTCTACAAGCCCGAGGCCAGCCCCATCGGCCCGAAGCTCTCCGAGCTGCGCGACGCCACGGGCGGACGCGCGCGCGTCTTCGAGGGCACCGGCGGCATCGCGCTCGTGGACTCCTTCCGGCGCGGCATCGTCGGCACCATGCCCGGCGCGGACCTCATCCGCGGCCTCGTCCCGCTCTGGCACGCGCTCGCCGCCGGCGACACCGCGCGCGCCGACCGCATCCACGGCCCGCTGGCCGCGCTCATC
>JAYTIO010000763.1:0-6861 GCA_043731805.1 Pedosphaera sp.
TAATTCGTCGGTGACCTCGCTCTTTGAATTTAAGGGCGGACGGACGAGCTGAATGAATCAGCCCGCCGTTCCGAAGTAGAATCTGACATGAAATCTGTAGCCATGAATGCGCAAGCGCGCACGGCGGTTAAACACGCCGCCGTAAAAAAGCTTCGTTCCACCGGTGTCATCCCTGCGGTCATCTACGGTCGGCTTGCGCCCCCGCAGAATCTCCAGTTGAACACCGTTGAGTTCGCCGACTCGATCGCCGACCACGTCAGCGAGAACATCCTCATGGACCTCACCGTGGCCGGGGACCAGCGGCCGCAGCGGCTCGCGCTCGTGCAGGAAATCCAGCACCACCCCGTGTCACGTCACATTCTTCATGTGGACTTCCACGAGGTCGCCCCGGACGAGAAGGTGACGATTCAGGTGCCCGTCGAGACCGCCGGCGAGTCCGCTGGCGTCAAGAACGGTGGCGTGCTCGGGCACGTGCTGCACCGCCTCAAGGTTCATGCCCTCCCGAAAGACTTGCCCGAAGTCATCCTCGTGGACGTAACCGCGCTGGAGATCGGCAAGGCCATCCACATCGGCGACATCGTCGCGCCCGCCGGCTGCGAAATTCTCGGCAACAAGGAACTCACCGTCCTGGCCGTCTCGGCACCAATCACCGAAGCTCAGGAAACCGCTGCAGCTGCTGTGGCTGGCGAAACTCCGGCCCTGCCCGAGATGATCAAAGAGAAGAAGGAAGAGGGCAAGGAAGGGGCCGCTCCCGCAAAGGACGGCGACAAGAAGGGCGACAAGAAGGCGGACGAAAAGAAGCCCGCCGAGAAGAAGAAGTAAGCCCGGGCGCAGCGCCCGTCCCCGCGCATGGAGAACTGGTATCTCATCGTGGGGTTGGGCAATCCGGGTGCGGACTACGCCCAGACGCGCCACAACGCCGGGTTCCTACTGGTCGAGCGCTTGGCGGAGCGGTGGCAGGCGAACTGGGAACTTGAACGCAAGTTTCAAGCCCGCGTGGCGAAGGCCGAGCGCGACGGACGCCGCGTCTTGCTAGTGCAGCCGCAGACGTTCATGAATTTGAGCGGCGAGACGGTCGTGGCGATGAGCGGTTTTTACCGCGTGCCGGCGGCGCAGGTGATGGTCGCGGTGGACGATGCGGATTTGCCCCTGGGCGAACTCCGGCTGCGGCCCGGTGGCAGCAGCGGCGGGCATCACGGACTCGAGTCCGTGGAGCAGCACCTCGCCACCCGCGAGTATCCGCGGTTGCGGATTGGCATCGGCCGCCGGGATGCGACGGTGCGGGAAATCACCGGGCACGTGCTCGGCAAATTTGGCGCGGACGAGCGAGAGCTCCTCGCGCAGGTGCTCGCGAAAGCGGGCGAACAAGTCGGGTGCTGGCTCGGGGCCGGCATCCAGAAGGCAATGAGTCAGTTTAACGGGTTGGCCATAAGCCAGCCCCAGCAGAAAGACAAACCGTGAATCGTTACGAAGGCCTGTTCATCTTGAACACTGTGGGCAAAGAAGAAGGCGTGACCGAACTCATCGAAAAAGTGCGTTCGGAAATCAACGCTGCGGGCGGCAAAGTCGAAACCGTCCAGAAGATGGACAAACGACCGTTCGCGCGCGTCGCCGACAAGAAGCACTCCTCCGGCTTCTATCTGAACGTCATCTTCGAGGCCGGGCCCGCCGCCATCGCGCCGCTGCGTGCCAAGTTCGCCTTGAGCGCCGACGTGTTCCGCGTCTCGTTCACCAAGGCCCCCACGCCGGTCCCCGCAAAGGCCGACAAGGCGGAGAAGAAGTAACCACCAGCGCCGCCGCGTATGGCCAGTTTCAACAAAGTCATCCTTGCCGGGAACCTGACGCGCGACCCTGAGTTGCGCTACACCCCGAAGGGCACGGCCATCGCGAAGTTCGGCATCGCCATCAACCGTAAGTGGACCGGCGAGGACGGGCAGAAGCGTGAGGAAGTCACCTTTGTGGATGTGGACGCCTTTGGAAAACAGGCCGAACTCATCGGGCAGTATTTCCGCAAGGGCAGCCCCATCCTCGTCGAAGGCCGGCTGAAGCTCGACCAGTGGGATGACAAGCAAACCGGCCAGAAGCGCAGCCGCTTGGGCGTCACCCTCGAATCCCTCTCCTTCCTCGACAGCGGCAACCGTGACGCCGCCGGTGGTGGCAGCGGCGGCGGCGGAGCCCCCGCTCCCTCCGCGCCCGTGGCCCGCCCCGCCCGCCCCGCCGCCACCCCGCCCGCCGACTCCGGCCCCGACGAGCCGCCCCAGGGCGACGACGTCCCCTTCTGAATTCGCGCTGACGCGAAACCCAAAACTCCGAACTCAAAACTCATTTTTCCATGTCCAAAATTGAAGTCATCCTCTCGCATCACATCGTCGGCCTCGGCTCTGAATCCGACCAGGTGAAGGTCGCGGCCGGCTACGCCCGCAACTACCTGCTTCCCCACGGCTTGGCCTTTCCCCTCACGCAGGGCAACAAGAAGCGCCTGGAAGCCCTCCGCAAGCGCCGCGCTGAGCGCGAAGCCCACGACCTGAACGCCATGACCGAGCTGGCCCGGAGCCTCGGTAAGATGACGCTCACCATCGCCATGAAGACCGGCGACGACGGCAAGCTCTTCGGCAGCGTCACCAACGGCACCATCGCCGACGAACTCAAGAAGCAGTTCGAGGTCACGCTCGACAAGCGCAAGATTCACCTCGAGAAGCCCATCAAGAGCGTCGGCGAGCACGCGGCCGAGATGCGCCTCCACGCCGGAGTCCACACCACGCTCAAGGTCATCGTCAACAGCAGCAACCCGCTGCCGACGCCCGAAGTCGCGGCGGCCGCTTTCGAGACCGAGAAGCGCGGCAAGGGCCGGCGCTTTGAAGACAAGGCCCCCGCTGCCGCCCCCGCCCCCGCCCCCGAAGCTAAGCCCGAGCGCAAAGGCAAAGCCGCGAAGGCCTAAGGCTCGCGTCCCTCACTCCCGCAAAGGCAGGCCTCGTGCCTGCCTTTTGCTTTTCGCGCGCCCCAGCGCCTGTTGCCAGCCCATCGTGAGCCGTTTGCGTTCGTCGCCCCTCATCGCGGCGGCGAAGCGCCGGTCCAGCTGCCACTGCGTCGCGATTTCCTTCTGATCCTTCCAGTAGCCCACAGCAAGGCCCGCCAGATACGCCGCCCCGAGCGCGGTCGTCTCGGAGACGCGCGGGCGCACGACGGGCACGGCGAGGAGGTCGGACTGGAACTGCATCAGCAGGTTGTTCGTGCTCGCGCCACCGTCCACGCGGAGTTCCTTCAACTTGATCTTCGCATCGGCCTCCATCGCGTGGAGCACGTCGGCCACTTGGTAGGCGATGCCTTCCAGCGCCGCGCGGGCGATGTGAGCGGAGGTCGTGCCGCGCGTAAGGCCGGCGAGCAGGCCGCGCGCATACTGGTCCCAGTGCGGCGCGCCGAGGCCCGTGAAGGCCGGGACGAGATAGACGCCGCCGGTGTCGGGGACTTGCGCGGCGAGCGCCTCGACGTCGCGGGATGACTTGATGATACCCAAGCCGTCGCGCAGCCATTGCACCACCGCGCCGGCGATGAAGATGCTGCCTTCCAGCGCGTATTCCGTGCGGTTGCCGATGCGCCACGCGACGGTGGTGAGTAAATTATTCTTCGAGCGCACGGGCTTGGTGCCGGTGTTCATCAGCATGAAGCAGCCGGTGCCATAGGTGTTCTTCACCATGGCAGGCCGCGTGCAGGCCTGGCCGAAGAGGGCGGCCTGCTGGTCGCCCGCGATGCCCGCGATGGGAACCGCCGCACCGAAATGCGTCGTCTCGCCATAGACCTCGGAGGACGCGCGGACCTGCGGCAGCACGCTGCGCGGAATGCCGAAGAGCGCGAGCAGGTCATCGTCCCAGTCGCCCGTATGGATATTGAAGAGCATCGTGCGCGAGGCGTTGCTCGGGTCGGTGACGTGGACGCGACCGCCGGTGAGTTGCCACACGAGCCACGAGTCAATCGTGCCGAACGCGAGTTCGCCACGCTTCGCCCGGGCCTTTGCGCCGGGGATGTTTTTGAGCAGCCACTGAAGCTTGGTGCCGGAGAAATAGGCGTCGAGCACCAGGCCGGTCTTGCGGCGGATGAGCGCGGCCTTGCCGGCCCGCTTGAGCTTGTCGCACGCGGCGGCGGTGCGGCGATCCTGCCAGACGATGGCGTTGGCGATGGGCTTGCCGGTGGCGCGCGCCCACACGACGGTCGTCTCGCGCTGGTTGGTGATGCCGATGGGCGGCGAGGTCGTTGGCGGTGAGGCGAGCCTTGAGGATGGCGTCGGCGGCGACGTTGGATTGCGTGGCCCAGATTTCGTTGGCGTCGTGCTCCACCCAGCCGGGCTTGGGGAAAATCTGCCGGAACTCCTGCTGCGCCACGGAGACGATGGAGCCGGCGTGGTCGAAGACAATGGCGCGCGAACTGGTCGTGCCTTGGTCGAGAGCCAGGATGTATTTCATGGGGTCAGTTGAGAGTTGAAGGTTGAAAGTTGAGAGAGGGAAAGTCGGTGTCTCTCAACACTCAACTTTCAACTCTCAACCCCGTCTCGGTCCCGCCGGGACTTACACCTGCACGTCTTCCGGCATCGGCTGGCCCTTGGTCTCCCGCAGGAAGAACACCACGACCAAGCCCAGCAGAAAAACCAGACTCATCCAGCCGCAGGCGTTACGGAAGGCGGCGAGCTTGGCCTCGGGGGTGGGATTGACACCGGCGAACCACACCGTCATCTGGCCCTGGAGGAACGGCCCGCAAGCCGCGATGAAGCGGCCCACGTTGTAGCAGAAGCTCACCCCCGTGCTGCGCAGGCGCGTGGGGAAAAGCTCGGGCAGATAGATCGCAAAGCCCGCAAACAGCGCGAGCTGGCAGAAGCCCATCACGAAACTCATCCAGATGTCGCCCTTGCCGTTGAAGAACTGGAAGTAGCCGACCGTGGCAACGAAGGCCGCGACGAACGCGACGCTGAAGGCGGGCTTGCGGCCCCAGCGTTGCGCCGCCTTGGTGAAGGCGATCATGCCGCAGAAGGCCCCGAGATTTTGCACGATCATGTTCACGCCCGACCAAACCGTTTTGGCCTTGGCGATCTTGTCCGGGGCTACCCCTTCCTGTTTGAGCGAGCGTTCCAACACGTCGCCGACCAGCTCAGGGCTGAAGAAGCCGATGCCCCAGAGGCCGACCACGCCGGAGATGCACAGGCACATTCCCAGCAGCGCCGGGCGACGCCAGCGGGCCTCGCCGAAGAGCGACGCGTAGGAGCCGAACTTGGCCCCGGTGAGTTTTCCCGCCGCACGGGCATCCACCCATTTCTGTGGCTCCTTGAGCCGCACGAGGATGAACACGCAGAGGAAGGCCGGGAGCGCTCCGATCAGGAACATATATTTCCACGACATGCCCGCTTCGATTGTCGTGCCCTCCAAGTTGCCCAGCACGATGGCCACGCAACCGGCCGTGATGTTGCCGACGGCCGAAAGCGCCTGTAGCAGGCCCAGCGCCCCGGTCCGTGCGTGTTCCGGCAGACTGTCCGCCACCAACGCCACTGAGAGGCCGAAGACGCCGCCCACGCCGAGGCCGGTGACGAAGCGGTAGACCGCAAAATCAATCCAGCCCGTGGAGAACGCCGACAAACCCGTGCAGACCGAGTAGAGCAGCACCGTGAACGCCAGCGTCTTGGCGCGGCCGAAGCGGTCGCCGACCGCCCCAAAGATGAGGCCACCCGTGGCCCAGCCCGCCACGAAAATGGTGGTCGCGTAGCCGCCGTAGAGCTTCACGTCCATGCCGGGGGCCAGGAGCTTCTTCATCGCGCCGTTGCGGGCCAACAGGAAGAGCTGCTGGTCCAGACAGTCGAAGAGCCACGCCAGGCACGCGACCGTGAAGACAAACCAGTGATACGGCGTGAGGTCTTTCCACCAGATGCCGGTGGGGGGCTTGGAAGCGGTGTCGGTAGAACTCATGGGTGGCGCGATTTTTGTTGTCGGAAAACGGGTTGTTACCTACACGTAACGATTGGCCGCGCCAAGGCTTAATTCCCTTCCCGGCGACTTCGGCTTCACCGCTCCGCCCATTCCCCATCTGTGTTTCATCTGTGTCCAAACTCTCCCCGCCATTGCCTTCCCGTCCCAGCTCCGCTTTCCTCTCCGCCATGCAACCAGTCCTCGACTACCTCGCCGCCCACGAAGCGCGCTTCCTCACCGAACTCTGCGACTACCTCCGCTTCCCCAGCGTCTCCGCCCAGCCGCAGCACAAGCCCGACCTGGAGCGCTGCGCCCAGTGGATCGCGGCGCACTGCCGCGCCATCGGCCTCGAAGTCGAGGTCTGCCCCACCGCCGGCAATCCCATCGTGCTCGCCCGCACGCCGCGTCGCGCCGGGACGCGCAAGCCGCACTACGTCGTCTATGGCCACTACGACGTGCAGCCGCCCGAGCCGTTGGGGTTGTGGAAGTCCCCGCCGTTCGAGCCGCGCATCGAGGGCTGCAACCTCTTCGCCCGCGGCTCGTGCGACAACAAGGGCCAGCACTTCGCGCACTTGAAGGCCGTCGAGGCTTACCTCAAAACCGGCACGGAACTGCCGTGCGACCTCACGTTCCTAATCGAAGGCGAGGAGGAGATCGGCTGCGAAAACCTCGCACCCTTCCTGCGCGCGCGGAAAAACGACCTCCGCTGCGAAGCCTTCGTCATCTCGGACAACGGCCTGCCCAGCAAGAAACACCCCGCGCTCACCTACGCGTTGCGCGGCATCCTTGCCGTGGAAATACAGCTCGACGGCCCGAACCGCGACTTGCACTCCGGCCTCTTCGGCGGCGCGGTGGACAACCCGGCGATGGCCCTCGCGCAAATGCTCGCGAAGCTTCGCGACAAGCGCGGACGCAT
>JAYTIO010000764.1:0-3940 GCA_043731805.1 Pedosphaera sp.
GCCCTCTCCCGCTGGGAGAGGGAGAAAGTCAGTCCGCTGCTCGTCAACCAGCGAGCGTCCGTCTTCAGCCCAGCGCGGAATGCGTCTCTCCCTCTCCCAGCGGGAGAGGGCCGGGGTGAGGGGGAAGAGGCTATGCGCCCAAGGCCGCTTCTCTTGGCTGCCGACACACGAACGAACTCCGCTCTTCCCGATTCCGCCAAGCGTCCCTCCGCCTTCGTCGCCGTCTTCCTTCGTTGGGTTTCCACGCCCAAGGAAACTAACCGCCTCACGCTCGAAGTCTCCGGCCTGAGCAAAGACATCTTGGCCACCCTCCACTCCCCCGAGTGGCCCGCCACGAACTGGCCGCGTCTGCTCGCCGTCTTCGTCGAGCAGCCGGGCAGCGAGCCGCTGCCCATGCTGGGTGAGCATCGCGTAGAAGGAAGTCTGCTCCGCTTCGTGCCCGCCTTCCCGCTGGAGCCGGGCCTGCGTTACCGCGCGGTGTTCGATGCCGGCCAGCTCCCCGGCGCGGCCTCGGCGGAGGCGGGGAAGTTGACTGCCGTGCTCCAAGTGCCCGTGCGCCGCGAACTCGCCACGACCACCGTCACGCAGGTGTATCCCAGCGCCGACGTGCTGCCGGAGAACCTGCTGAAGTTCTACCTCCACTTCTCCGCGCCCATGAGCCGGGGCCACAGCTACGAGCACATCCGCCTGCTCAACGCGGCGAACCAGCCCGTCGAGCTGCCCTTCCTCGAACTCGCCGAGGAGCTGTGGAGCCCCGACATGATGCGGCTCACGCTCTTCATTGACCCGGGCCGCATCAAGCGCGAGGTCAAGCCGCTGGAGGAAATCGGCCCCGCGCTCGTGGCCGGCCAGCGCTTCATGCTCGTCATCGGCGGCGGGTGGAAGGACGCGCACGGCAACCGTCTCCAGCGGGCGTTCGTAAAACGCTTCACCGTCGGCCCGCCTGACCGCGAGCCGCCCGACCCGCGCCGCTGGGGCTACCAAGCCCCGCCCATCCGCACGCGCGAACCGCTGGCCATTGATCTCGCCGAGCCGCTGGATTCCGCGCTCGCGCTGCGGATGATTCACGTCGTGGACGCGGCGGGCCGCGCCGTCCCCGGCCAGCCCTACCTCACCGAGCGCGAGCGCCTCTGGAAGTTCCTGCCACAGCACTCGTGGAAGGCCGGCCACTACTCGCTCGTCGTCGAGCCGACCCTGGAAGACCTCGCCGGCAACAACCCCGGCCGGCCGTTCGAGGTGGACGTGTCCGAAGGCGCGCCGCTGCGGCTGGAGCTGAAGCCGGTGAAGCTGCCGTTTGAACTGAAGTGACGGAGCGCGGCTGTCCCCGAACGTCGGCCTTGACCCTGCCGCGCGCCCTCTGTTGAAGTGGCCCGACCAGTTCCAACGCGCATCTCTATGGGCCTCCTTGCCGTCAGCAGCGAAGTTAGTTTGTGGCCGTTGGCCGTGCTCGTCATCGCCATCGCGCTCGTCGCCGTGCTCATCGGCATCGTGCGGCTGCACCCGTTCCCCACCCTCATCCTCGCGGCCATGCTCGTGGGCTTGCTGGCGGAGCAACTGCCCGGCGCGAAGGCCCGCGTCCCCAAGCCGGACTCACCCGTCGTGTCCCCGGACGGCCGCGCGCTGCGCAACCACTGGGTGCAGGCCGTGGAGCTGACCAGCATCGAGTTCGGGCGCGCGGCGGGCAGCCTCGCCATCGCTCTCGGCCTCGCGACGCTGCTCGGCATGTGCCTGCTGGAAAGCGGCGCGGCGGACAAAATCGCGCGGCGCTTCATCGCCTGCTTCGGCGAGCGCAACGCGGGCGTGGCCTTGCTCTTGAGCACCTACGTGCTTTCCATCCCCATCTTCTTCGACACGATGTTCATGCTCATGGTGCCGCTGGCGCGCGCGCTGCGGCTGCGCACGGGGAAGGACTACCTACTCTACGTCATGGCCCTCTGCGGCGGCGGCGTCATCACGCACTCGATGACCGTGCCGCACCCGGGGCCACTGGCGATGGTGGAGAATCTGAAGCTGGACGTGGGCGCGTCCATCCTCGCCGGCATCCTCGTCGGGCTGGTGCCGCTGGCGACGGGCTGGTGCGTTTGCCGGTGGCTCAACGCCCGGCTGGCCGTGCCAATTCGCGAGACGCCCGGGACCACGCTTGCCGAGTTACGCGCCACCGTGGACCGGCCCGAGGCTGCCCTGCCGTCCATCTTCTGGGCTAGCCTCCCCATCCTGCTACCGATCGCGCTCATCAGCCTCGCGTCCTTCATGGTCATCGGGAAGGGCAACGACGCCTTCGTGAAATTCTTTGGCGGCAAGGCAGAGTTCGAAGCGGCGTTCACCTTCATCGAGTTCTTCGGCAACCGGAATGTCGCCCTCCTCCTGGGCACGCTCGTCGCGCTCTTCGTGCTCGCCCGGCAGCAGCGCTACTACATCACCGAACTGTGCGAGCGGATGGGGCCGCCGCTGGAAACTGCCGGCACCATCATCCTCGTCACCGCAGCGGGCGGCGCGTTTGGCCTCATGCTGCGCAACGCCGGCGTGGGCGAGGCCATCAAGGCCGCCGCCGGAGGCCACCACCTCAACCTGATCTGGCTCGCTTACCTCGTCGCGGTCGTGCTCCGCGTGGCGCAGGGTTCCGCCACCGTCGCCATGCTCACCGCCAGTGCAATGATGGCCCCACTCCTAACCAGCGGCGGCGGCCTCCCCTATGACCCAATCTACATCTTCCTAGCCATCGGCTTTGGCGGCATGGCCTGCTCGTGGATGAACGACAGCGGCTTCTGGGTGGTGAGCAAGCTCGGCGGCCTGACCGAGGGCGAGACGCTCAAGACCTGGACCGTGCTGCTCACGGTCAACTCCTTCGTCGGCGTCCTCACGACCTGGCTGCTCTCGCTGCTGATTCCCTTCCCGACGGGGAAGCCGGGACCGTAGGCACACGGTGAGCAGCGCCGGCCTGTCACCCGCACACTCTCTCACCCGCTCACTTCCCCCCCTCGGCCAGCAGCTTCTCCACCTTCTTCTCCAGTCCCTCCCGCGCGTTCGTGTCCACCAGCTTCCCCTGCTTGTCCACGAGCCACATCGTCGGGATGGACGAGACATCGAACTCCTTCGCGTAGCGGTTCTCGTCCTTCTCCGACTCGAAGAACTGCGGCCAGGGCAGCCCCTTCTGCTTCACCATCGCCAGCAGCGCCGGCTTGTCGTCATCCAGACTGATGCCGATGACCTCGAAGCCCTTGGGGTTCAGCTTCTCGTAAGTCGCCTTGATGTGCGGAATCTCCGCCACACACGGCCCGCACCACGTCGCCCAGAAATCAATCAGCACGACCTTCCCCTTGAGCTTCGCCAACTCGACCTTGCGCCCGTCCAGCGCGGTGAACTTGAGCTCGAACGGCTTGCCCACGCGCTCGCTCTTCTTGAGCAATGCAGCGGCGGCTTCCTTCACCTGCGGCTCCGCGCCACTGGCGGCAATCTCCCGCGCGATGGCGGCGGCCTTCGCGCCCTCGGAGCGCATCGCGACGGCGTAGAGCATCTCGAAAACTTCCTTCCGGTCCGGGAACTCCTTCTGCAACGCCCGCGCGCCCTGCTCGAACTCCTCCAGCATCGCCGCCATGCCCTCGCCCTGCTTCAAGCCCGCCTGGCGGTCCACCCCCTGCATCCGCAGGCGGAACTTGCCTTCGGTGTCCAGCTTAGGGTCGGCGAGCATTTCGGTTTCCACCTTCTCCAGTTGAGTCAGGCGCGACGTGTCGCCGCGCCGCACGGCGGAAGAGAGCAACTGGTGGCGTTGGGCGCGGGTCTCGTCGGCCTTCGCGTGCGTGGGGAAACGCGTGGCGAACTCCGCCGCGAGGTCCGCCGCGCGGATGGCCGCCGCCGCCTGCTTCGCCCGGAACGCGGTGATTTCCTCCGGCGTCGGGACGCGGCCCTGCCACTCGGCGGGCTGCGGCGGCGGCTCGGCGGC
>JAYTIO010000765.1:0-4756 GCA_043731805.1 Pedosphaera sp.
GCCGAGCCGATGGGCCGTGGCACGAACTTCAGCGCCCGCGCGGAGAAGCCTTCCCTCCCGCCGCTCGCCCCGACCGACCGCCAGCACGGCAGCGTTCCCAAGCAGACCCGCGACGGCTTCCCCGTGCGCCAAGGCTACGGCGTCATGCCCGGCGCGGCGGACACCTACATCGGCTACGGGCGCGACTGGGCCAACGTGAGCAACACGCCCTTCCGCGAATACAAGCACTGGGTCCACGAAGGCGGCATCAGCACGCCGCTGGTCGCTCACTGGCCAAAGGGAATAGCTGCGCGTGGCGAACTGCGCTCGCAACCCGGTCATCTCATTGACCTCATGGCCACCGCCGTGGACCTCGCCGGGGCGCAGTATCCTGCCGACTTGAACGGCGAGCGCATCACCGCCATGCAAGGCGTCAGCCTCCGCCCCGCCTTCGCGAACCTACCCCTGCCCCGCACCGAACCCCTCTTCTGGGAACACGAAGGCAACCGCGCCGCCCGCGACGGTCAGTGGAAGCTTGTCGCCAAAGGCCCCGGCGGAAAATGGGAGCTCTACGACCTGCTCGCCGACCGCACCGAGACGCACGACCTGGCCAGCGCCGAGCCGGCGAAGTTGAAAGACCTCGTCGCCAAGTGGGACGCCTGGGCCAAGCGCGCGAACGTCATCCCTTGGCCACACGCGCCGCAATATGGGGAAGCGCCGACGGATGCGCCGACGAAGAAGGGGAAGCGGAAGCAGTGAGGCGGCTGCGGTGCGTTCAGCCCGAACTCCGAAAAGGAATGGCCGCGAAAGGGCACAAAGAGCGCAAAGCCAAGCTGGTGGCAGGCAGACCGCTCGGATAGAAATAGTCCTCGTTCCAGCCCAGCCGGTCTCGGCCCTTTGTGCTCCTTGCGCCCTTTCGCGGCTGAACTTCGGAATTCGGGTTCAGCCCGGCGTCGCACTCCGCAGAATCCACTCCGCTGCCGCCGGACAGTCATCCACCACCACGGCGCGGGCCATTTTGTCCGCGTGCTTCTGCTCCGTCTCCGCGCCGTAGCCGGTGCGCACCAGCAGGCTCTGCTGCACGCCCGCGTTCCAGCCGCACTCTAGGTCAATGATCTTGTCGCCCACCATGAAGCTCCGCGCGAGGTCCACAGCGAGGTCGTCCCGCGCGGCGAAGAGAAAAGCGGGCGAGGGTTTGCGGCCGACGCTCGGCTGCTCGGGGGCCTCCGGCGAATAGTAAATCTTGGTCAGCCGCACGCCCAGCGGCGCGAGCATCTCGATGAGCCGGTGGTTCACCGCGTGCATGTTCGCCTCGGTGTAGTAGCCGCGGCCGATGCCGGACTGGTTCGTGACGATGATGAGGAGAAAGCCGGCGTCTTGCAGGCGCTTCAGCGCCGGGCCCACGCCGGGGATCAGCTCCAACTGCGCCGGGTCGCTCAAGTAGTGTTTGTCCACGTTGAGCGTCCCGTCCCGGTCGAGGAAGACGGCGCGTTTCATCCTTCGCGGCGAAAACTCTCGGCCAGTTCCGCCGGGGACACCGTGGCCGTGCCCACCTTGCCGACGACCACGCCGGCCGCGTGGTTGGAGAAGATGGCGGCTTCCACCGGCGACGCGCCCGCCGCGATGGCGAGGGTGAAGGACGCGATGACCGTGTCGCCCGCGCCGGACACATCGAAGACCTCGCGCGCGACGGTGGGGATGTGGAAGGGCTGCTGGCCGCGCTGGCAGAGGAGCATGCCCAGATCACCGAGCGTGATGAGCAGGAGCGCGGGGTTCAGCTCCATCAGGAGCGTGTTGGCGACGCGCCGGAGGTTCGGGTCTTTCAGCGGGTCGGCGTTGCGCGTGCCATCGGAGATGCCGGTCAACTCGAAGGCTTCCTTGCGGTTGGGCGTGAGGAGCGAGAGGCCGGTGAGGCTCAGTTCATGCACGGGCTTGGGGTCGAGGCTCAACCAGACGCCCCGCGCGCGGCAGAGGCGGTGCAGGCCATCCAGCAACGCTTGAGTGACGACGCCTTTGCCGTAGTCGCAGACGATGACGGCGTCCGCGCCGGGGAGGCTCTGCTCAATGCTGGCGAGCAACCGCCGCGTGTCGCGCTCCTCCACCGGGCCGCGCGTCTCGCGGTCCACGCGCACAATCTGCTGCTGGTGCGCGAGGATGCGGGTCTTGATGCTCGTGGTGCGCGCCGGGCTGGCAAGCAGGCCGGTGCAGGTGATGTCTTGTTCCCCCAGCAACACGCGGAGCTGCCGTGCCGCGTCGTCGCGGCCCACGTGGCCGAGCAGCTCGGTCTTGGCGCCGAGCATATGGACATTGCGCGCGACGTTCGCTGCTCCGCCGGGCATGAACTTCTCGCGGTCGAACTCGACGACGGGCACGGGGGCCTCCGGCGAGATGCGGCCGACGTGACCCCAGATGTATTGGTCGAGCATCACGTCGCCGACGACGAGGACGCGGGCGGCGGCGCAGCCGGCGATGAGTTCATCGAGCCGGTCTGCGGTGAGGGTCGGCAACTTCATTGGCGGGAGCTTGCGGCGGAGCGAACTGCTTTCAATTCAAAAACGCCGTCAGCGGGCTGGTCGCACTCGCCGTGCTCCGCTGCGCGCCGAGGCCGAGTTCAAACGCGGTGCGGCCCGCCTCGACGGCTTGTCGGAACGCGCCGGCCATGCGGTTCGCGTCGCTGGCGATGGCGATGGCGGTGTTGACCAGCACGGCGTCCGCGCCGAGTTCCATCGCCTCCGCCGCGTGGCTGGGCGCGCCGATGCCCGCATCCACGACGACCGGCACGGTGGCTTGCTCGATGATGATGCGGAGCTGGTCGCGGGTCTGGAGGCCGCGGTTGGAGCCGATGGGCGAGCCGAGCGGCATGACGGTGGCGCAGCCGACTTCTTGCAGGCGCTTGGCCAGGACCGGGTCGGCGTTGATGTAAGGCAGCACGGTGAAGCCTTCCTTCACGAGCACCTCGGCGGCCTTCAACGTCTCGATGGGATCGGGCAGCAGGTAGCGCGGGTCGGGATGGATTTCGAGCTTCACCCACTTGGGCAGGCCGGCGGCGACGGCGAGGCGCGCGAGGCGGATGGCCTCCTCCGCGTTCATCGCGCCGCTGGTGTTGGGCAGGAGCAGGTAACGCTGCGGGTCAATGAACTCGAGGATGTTGGCGAAGGGGTCTTTCTGCCCGCTCAAGTCCGCGCGGCGCAACGCCACCGTGACCATCTCGGTGCCGCTGGCGGCCAGCGCGTCGCGCATCGCGGTGGGCGAGGGAAACTTGCCGGTGCCCAGAATGAGCCGCGAGCGGAACTCACGGCCGGCGATGACCAACGGGCGGGAAGCCAAATTCATGCGCGGGGAAAGTAGGGGGCGCGGCGGGAGGCGTCCAGCGTGGTCCATCCGAATCACCTTCAAGCAGCCTATCGCGTCGCGCCCAATTTTGAGTTCGCGCCAAATACACCTTGGAATCGAACGCGGGCTTCCCGGCATCCATCACGCATAGCAAAAACAACGATCCCTGGGGCCTGGAGATTATTTTTGGGAAAGCCATTGACTTCTCCCCACCTTCGATGGTTTAACCACCGCCACACACATGAACTGGTCTGGCGAAAATATTTTGGCTTCGCAAACCGGCTTGGCAATAGAGGCGGCGCACTTTTCCCCTTCGCCGGCAAGCTCCCCGGCGAACTCGCGACCCTCCGCCGCTCCTTCGGGAACCCTCCCCCTCCAGTCGTTAACCCTCCCGCTCCTTCCGGGAGCCTTCCAGATTCTCCCGCGAAGCCTCCCGCCTCAGCCGGGAGACCGCCCGCCTCGTCCGGGAACCTCCCCGGAACCTCCGGGAAGTCCCCCGAACCGTCCGGGAAGCCCCCCGGTTCAACCGGGGAGACTAGCGAACCGGCCTCCAATCCTCCCCGTCAATCCGCCTAACCCACTTTTCACCAGCCACTTAGCCCAACCGACGCCACCGATTTTAACTCAGAACTCAGAACTCAGAACTCAAAACCAAACAAAACTATGGCCAATGACTACATCGCCCGCCCTGACGACAAATTCCACCCCTACCAAGGCGACCTGGTGGCCTATATCGGCACCAACAAGACCGTCTTGGGCGTGACCGCCGACGAGGTCACCGCCCTCCTCGCCAAGCAAACCGCCTGGACCGGGGCCTACGCCACCCACACCGCCGCCCAGACCGCCGCCGCCAGCGCCACCACGAACAAGGACGACTTGCGCAAACCCCTCGAAGCCGCCCTCCGCGCCCTCGCCGGCCGCTTCCAAGCCAGCGAGACCATCACCGACGCCCAGCGCGAGGCCATGAAAATCCCTGTCCACGCCACCACCCGCACCCGCGCCGGCGTGCCCACCACCAAACCCGTCGCCACCGTGGACACCAGCCGCCGCTTCAGCCACATCATTGACTTCCGCGACGCGGCCAAACCCAAATCCAAAGCCAAACCCGACGGCGTGGCCGGCTGCGAAATCTGGGTGAAAGTGGGCGGCGCAGCCCCCACCGACCCGAGCGAACTCCGCTTCCTCACCCTGGACACCGCCTCCCCCTACCTCTCCGAATACCCCGGTGCCGACGCCGGCAAAACCGCCTACTACTGGCTCCGCTGGGTCAACACCCGCGGTGAGCAAGGCCCGTGGAGCGACACCCTCAGCGGCACGATTCCGGGCTAAACCCCGCCTCCCCTCTCAACGGTCAACTCACAGGGCCAAGGAAGCACTATGAGACACGCCTCGCACCACGCGGATTCCGAAACGAACTCACGCGCCCCCCTCCCCCGTGCCGGCG
>JAYTIO010000766.1:0-3809 GCA_043731805.1 Pedosphaera sp.
CACGATGAGCGTGCTGTCGAGCAGGCCGCGACGTTTCAGGTCTTGCAGCAGGCCCGCGATGGGTTGGTCGGTCTCGGCGGCCTTGCGCAGATGGTTTTCCTCGATGTCATTGTGCGCGTCCCACTGGAGATTTCCCGCGCCGCCGCCGGCCACGACGGTCACGAAGCGCACGCCGTTCTCGACGAGCCGGCGGGCGAGCAGGCAGCGGCGGCCGTAGTCGTTCGTGCGCGGCTGGCCGATGCCGTAGAGGTCGAGCGTCTCCGGAGGCTCGCTCGAAAGGTCGAGCACCGCCGGGGCTTCGGTCTGCATCTTGAAGGCAAGGTCGTAGGCGTTGATACGTGCGTCGAACTCGGAGTCATCCGGCGGCAGCGTGGCCTGATTTAACTCGCGGATGAGCCGCAGCGTGCGTTCGCGCTGCGCGTGCGAGACGCCGGCAGGGAGGTTCAAGTTCAGCACGGGCTGGCCGCCGGGCCGGAACATCGTGGGCTGATACGCAGCGGGAAGAAAGCCGTGCATGAACATCGGCTGGCCGCCTTCGAGCGCGCCCGCCGGGTCCGGCATGACGACGTAGCCCGGCAGCGAACGGCTCTCCGAGCCGAGGCCGTAGAGCATCCACGAGCCCATGCTCGGGTAGCCCGGCACGACGCGGCCGGTGAGCAGTTCATACTGCGCGGCGGAGTGGACCACGGCGTCGCCGGTGCAGGAGCGGATGATGGCCAGGTCGTCCACGCACGAGGCCGTGTGCGGGAAGAGGTCGCTGACTTCGATGCCGCTGCGACCGTGCTTCTCGAACTTCCGCCGCGTCCCCAGCAGCTTTGCGTCGCGCTTGATGAACTGGTATTTCGCCTCGCCGAATTCCTTGGGTCGCGGCTGGCCGGAGAGTTCGTTGAGCAAGGGCTTCGGGTCGAAGGTCTCGATGTGGCTCGGCCCGCCGGCCATGTAGAGGAAGATGACGGAGCGCGCCTTGGCCGGGAGATGCGCGGGCTTGGCGGCGAGTGGGTTCACCGCCGCCGCGTGCGCCTGCTCCTCGTGGAGCAGCGTGGCCAGGGCGAGTCCGCCGAAGCCGCAGCACCCATCGCGGATGAACTCGCGGCGCGTGCGCGTGAGGCGCGAGTGGACGGGCAGCTCAGGGGACATAGAGGAAGGCGTTGAGATTGAAGAGCGTCAGCGCGAACTCGCGGAGCGGCTGGTCGCGGAGGAAGGCCAGCGCGAGGTGCCGCTCGGACGGGGCAGGGGAGCGGCCCATCGCGAGCTGGTAGGCGCGCTCGACGAGGCGGTCGGGGTCCGTGCCGCAGTCGGCTTCAAGCCGCTTCGCGAAGGCGGCGGCAAGGTCGTTCGAGAACTTCCCGTTCATCAGCTCCAACGCCTGCGGCGCGTGCGTGCTGGACTCGCGCCGTGCGCAGGTCGTCTGCAACGCGGGTGCGTCGAACGCCTCCATGAACGGGAGCCGGAGGTTGCGCTTGGCGAAGAGGTAGAGCGAACGGCGGTCGTGCTCAGTCACGTCCTTCGTGGGCTGCCACTGCGTCGGCTTGTAGAGGAGCTTCACCAACTCGGCGTCCACCGGGACCATCACGCTCGGGCCGCCGGTGCGGAGATTGAGCCGACCCGCGACGGCGAGCATTGAGTCGCGGATTTCCTCGGCTGAGAGGCGGCGGCGGCTGAAGTGCGAGAGCAGGCGGTTCTCGGGGTCGGCGACGGCGGGGGCAGCGGAGCGATGGAGTGATGGAGTGATGGGATTGTGCGTCGGAGCGGCTTTCCGATCACTCCGCAGACCATAGGCGCTGCTCAACACCAGCAACCGGTGCAACGGCTTCAACCGCCAACCGCCCTCCACCAGCGTGGACGCGAGCCAGTCGAGCAACTCGGGGTGGCTCGGCCGGTCGCCGTGCAGGCCGAAGTCGTTCGGCGTCTTCACGAGGCCTGCGCCGAAATGGTGCTGCCAGACGCGGTTCGCCAGCACGCGCGCGGTGAGTGGGTTCTTCGCGTCGGCGATCCAACGCGCGAGTTCCGTGCGCGGGTTGGCCACGGCGGCGGCGAGTTCAGGCCGCGCGTCGGCCACGAGAATGTCCGGCGGGCGCGGGCCGACGGCATCGCCCTTGAGCTCCCACACGCCGCGCTTGAGCACGTGGATGGGCGTGCGCTTCGCCGCGTCGTTCCACGTGGCTGGGATGGTTGCGAGCGGCGCAGGGAGCTGGTCTTCGAGCGACTCAATCTGCGCGTTCAACCGCTCGCGCTCTTCGCCGGTGGTGAGCCGGGCCTTGGCTTTCAGCGGCGTGATTTCGGCCTGGATTGCCTGGGTGCGCTCGTCCCACGTCTTCTTTTCCGCCACCGAAGCGAGCGAGACGTTGTGTTCCTCGGTCGCCGCGAAGTAGGCCTGGAGCCGGTAATAATCCCGCTGCGAAATCGGTTCGAGCTTGTGGTCGTGGCAGCGCGCGCAGCCGACGGTCAGGCCGAGGAACGCCGTGCCCACGATGTCCGTGCGCTCGGTGAGCACTTCGTTGCGCGAGAGCGCGATGTCGGGGTTACCCGCGTTGCGCCGCACCGCGCCGAGGCGGTGGAAGATCGAGGCGGCCTGAAACTCGCGGTTCTCCGGCTCCACCTCGTCGCCCGCGAGTTGCTCGACGATGAAGCGGTCGAAGGGCTTGTCCGCGTTGAGCGACGCGACGACGTAGTCGCGAAACCGCCACGCATCCGGCAAGTGGCGGTCATACTCGAAGCCTTCGGACTCCGCATAGCGCACCACGTCCAGCCAGTGCTGCGCCCAGCGCTCGCCGTAGCGCTCGCTCGCCAGCAGTCGGTCCACGACGGCTTTCCGCGCACCCGTGGACTGGTCGGCGAGGAAGGCCGCGACTTCCTCCGGCGACGGCGGCAAGCCCGTGAGGTCGAAGTAAACGCGCCGCAACCACTCCGCCGAACTGGCGGCGGGCGCGGGCTGCCACTTGCGTTCCTCGAGCTTCGCGAGGATGAACGCATCCACCGGCGACTTCACCCAGCCGGCGTTCTTCACTGCGGGCACCGCCGGCTTGCGCACCGGCTGAAAGGACCAGTGGGCGCGCGGGGCAGGGGCGTTCGTGGCAGCGGCGGCGCGGCTGGCGACGAGCCAGAGCAGCGGGAGCAGCGCAAGCGTGGCAATGGCCCGGAGCGTGTGGAGCGTTCGCGGAGTCGAAGTTGGGCGGGTCATTGCGCCCACCAGAGACGCCGCGCGTGGCGGGGCTATTCCAACGCGCCGCAGCGCGCTACGGCGAGTTCACCTGCACGCGGGGGTGCCGTGGGATGACGCACCCGGCATTCCCTGCGAATTCCCCGTCACCGAACGCGTCGGCTTACGGCAACACTTTCAGCAATGCTCAAGATTCTCGCCCCAGCCGACCGCCGCCGCCAGTTCTGTGACGGCGTCTCGCGGCGCAACTTCCTCAAGATCGGCGGCCTCGGCGCGGCGGGACTTTCGCTGCCGCACTTGCTCGCGCTCGAAGCGCAGGCGGGCATCCGCAACTCCCACAAGTCGGTCATCCTCATCTACCTCGTCGGCGGGCCGCCGCATCAGGACATGTTCGACCTCAAGCCCAACGCGCCCAGCGACGTCGCCGGGCCGCACCGGCCCATCGGCACGAACGTGGACGGCATCGAGATCTGCGAGCTGTTCCCGCGCATGGCCAAGATGATGGACAAGTTCGCCCTCATCCGTTCGCTCGTCGGCGCGCAGAACGATCACGACGCCTTCCAATGTTACACCGGCCACAGCCGCACCGAGATGGCCCCGGCAGGGGGTTGGGCGCCGTTCGGCAGCATCGTCAGCAAGGTGCAGGGCG
>JAYTIO010000767.1:0-1520 GCA_043731805.1 Pedosphaera sp.
GTTTCTTGGCGTCCTTGAGGACTTCGTCGGGGACGAGGATGAGCGTGATGTCGCGCTTTTTCTTGCCGATCTTCGCGGCGAGTTCCTTCTGGGCGACGATGAGCGGTTGGCAGGCTTCGTGGGCGAAGCGCAGGGCGTCGTTCAAGTCCGCCTCGGTGATCTCGTCGGCACCGCCTTCGATCATCACCACGTCTTTTTCATTGCCGACATACACGAGGTCGAGATCGCTCTCGGCCATCTGCGAGTGAGTGGGGTTGGCGATGAACTCGCCGCCGACGCGACCGACGCGCACGGCACCGAGCGGCCCGGCGAACGGGATATCACTGACCATCAAGGCCGCGCTCGCGCCGAGGATGCTGAGGATGTCGGGGTCGTTCTCGCCGTCCGCGCTGAGGAGGATGGACTGGACCTGAACTTCGTTGAACCAGCCCTTGGGGAACAGCGGCCGGATGGGCCGGTCCGTGAGGCGCATGGTGAGAATTTCCTTCTCGGTGGGGCGGCCTTCGCGCTTGAAGTAGCTGCCGGGGAACTTGCCGCAAGCGGCGGCCTTCTCGCGGTAGTCCACGGTGAGCGGGAAGAACTCCTGGCCTTCCTTGGCCTTCACGGCGGCGACGGCGGCGGTGAGGATGATGGTTTCGCCGAACTGGACGATGACGGCTCCGTCGGCTTGCTTGGCGATTTTGCCGGACTCTATGGAAAGAGTGTGCCCTCCGACTTGGGCGGTGACTTTGGCTGACATGTTTCTTACTGTTGTTTTGGCCTATTCACCGGGAGGAACTTCAGTGAGCAACCGCCGGGGCGGGTGCTGATTGAAATTTCCCCATGGTGAAGGGCCGTTTTCTTAGCGGCGGGATGGGTGTGTGTCGCAGCCGGGCGTCGCCGCAATGGCCGCCCGGCTCCGAAAGTGAAAAGACCGGCGGTTACTTGCGGAGCTTGAGCTTCTTGGTGAGGCCCAGGTAACGGCTGTTATCCGTCTTCTGGAGGTAGTTGAGCAACCGGCGGCGCTGGCTGACCATGATGAGCAACCCGCGCCGGGAGCTGTGGTCCTTGTTGTTGCCTTGGAGGTGGCCGGTCAGGTGATTAATGCGCTCGGTGAGCAGGGCGACCTGAACGTCGGCGGAGCCGGTGTCCTTCGCGTGGAGTTGGTGATCCGCGACAATTTTGTTCTTAGTGAGTGCTTCCATACTTTCGTTTTTCGATAATTAAGGCGGCAGCTTAGGAGGCTGCATCGGAGGTGTAAAGCCGTAATTCCCAGCAACGCACTCGCCGCCACGGCGTTTGGCTGGCAGGCTCATAGTATGGGGTGGTCGTTGACGAGGAGCCGCAGGGCGAGGCGAGGGTGGCGATGGCAATGTTCGAAGTAGTGAGCCAAAGGCTGGCCTGGCTCGAAGGGGATCAGAGCCAACAGGACATTGCGCGTGAGCGCCAGATTGAGCGCGGCGTTGGGTTTGCGATGGCGGTGGCGGTCTTCCTGCCAGGCGCTGGCATCGCGTTTGTGGTGGTTGCGGTTTTCCACCGAC
>JAYTIO010000768.1:0-2430 GCA_043731805.1 Pedosphaera sp.
AGGTAGTTGATGAACAGCGCGGGTAGCACTAGACCGAACCACGCGAGGCGGATGGGCTTGATGCCGAAGTGCCCCATGTCCGCGTAGAGCGCCTCGCCCCCGGTCACGACGAGGAACACGGAGCCGATGACGACGAAGCCCTGGTGCCCGGCGGTCATCAGGAAGTGCAAGCCATGCCAGGGGTTGATGGCCCCGAGGACCTCGGGCTTCGCGAGGATGCCCTTGATACCCAGCACCGTGAGCACGCAGAACCACACCACCATCACCGGCCCGAAGACCGCGCCGACGCGCCCGGTGCCGAGCCGTTGAATGCTGAACAAGCCCACGAGGATGACGACTGTGATGGGCAGGATGAAGTTGTCGAAGGCCGTCGTCGCCACGTTCAGCCCTTCGACCGCGCTCAACACCGAGATGGCCGGGGTGATCATCCCGTCGCCGTAAAGCAGCGCCGCGCCAAACACGCCGCAGCCCATGAGGATGGCGCGTGTCCGCCGGGGCTTCTCGCGGTCGGGAAAGGCCATCGCCATCAGCGCCAGGATGCCGCCCTCGCCCTTGTTGTTGGCGCGCATGACGAAGACGAGATACTTCACGCTCACGATGAGGGCGAGCGACCAGAAGATGAGCGAGAGCACCCCGAAGACGTTCTCCGGCGTGGGCTTGACGGTGTGCTCCGGGTTGGCCGGATTGAAGCACTCCTTCATCGCGTAGAGCGGGCTGGTGCCGATGTCGCCGAAGACGACGCCGAGCGCGGCGAGCGTGATGGCGGGGAGCGCGGGGCGGGCCGAATCGTTGCTTTGCATGAGGCGGGGAGGAGTTTGGCAATGGTGACGACGTGGGACGAATCAAATCGGGAGCCAGCCGGCTGCCGTGGGGAGTTTTGCACGCGCGTCGCGGTCTGCGTAGAAGCGGGTCAGGCCGCAGTCTGAGCAGACCACCACTTCAAACCTGGCGAAGGTGCCCGACCAGAACAACGGAAACGAAAACGGTCGTTCCAAGCCGGGCAACAACACCGGCCCATACCCGCCGCCGGAATTGGTCGTCGTCCGGTAGAGCGACTCCGCTCCGCATTCGGGGCACTTCGCACTTTCAGTTTTCATACGCGCACACAGTTCTGCTCGGCGGAGCGGGTGAACGCCCGCCGCCCGTCCGCGAGGGACGATTGGGTTGCCAACGGGGTGAACGTGGGTGGCGCACACGCGCTCCCAGAGGATTCGCCCTTCCCCATGCCTGCGAGGTTAGCTGACGGGCTGGGCCTGGAAAGTGGCCCCGGTGACTGCACCGTTCGCCCCGGTCCGGTTCTCCGGACTTTGGGTCCCCCGCTCGCGGCCCCGGGAAGGAGGCCGCGATTCGGCTGCTGGGCGGATGCTTCCCACACCTCGCCCCGGCTGTCAAATCGCTGCTGGCCTGGGAACTTGCGGATTGCAGGCTGATTCACCACCGAGGCACAGAGAGCACAGAGGAAGGCATCTGCCTCGGCTCTCTGTGTTCTCTGTGCCTCTGTGGTGCATCAAACTGGGGAACGAGGTTGCCAAACCCAACCGCCTTTCCTACCGTCCCGCCCATGTTCCGCCGGAACCTGACGACTACCATTTAGCGTCCACGCTCAACCCGTGGACGCCGACGCCTCGCACTGTTGGGTCGAGGCGTTTTTGTTTGCCGAATGAACCACCAAGACACAAAGGCACGAAGGAAAACGCAAAGAGTCACTCCCTCTTTGTGTCCTTCGTGTCTTCGTGGTTAAAACTCTATGCCCGAAGAAATCCAGCCGCCCCCCGCCCCGAACCCCGAGCGCAAGACCCTCGACGACCGCGCCAAGATGACCGAGCTGGAGCGCATCCGGCACTCGTGCGCCCACGTCCTGGCCACCGCCATCCTGCGCCTGTGGCCGGACGCCCAGTTCGCCTACGGGCCGCCGGTCGAGAACGGCTTCTACTACGACCTCGAATGCTCGCACCGCATCTCCCCCGAGGACTTCGCCAAGCTCGAAGAGGAGATGAAGAAGGAGATCAAGGCCAACAACGTCTTCGAGAAGCTCACCGTCACGCGCGAGCAGGCCATCGCCGACGCGCAGAGCGGACGCCTCGGCGGCCTTGCCGAGCGGCCCGGCAACGCCAGCAAGTTCAAACTGGACCTGCTCAAGAACATCCCCGAGGGCGAGGCGATCTCCTACTTCAAGAACGGCGACTTCATTGACCTCTGCGCTGGGCCGCACGTGATGCGCACGGGCAACATCGGCGCGTTCAAGCTCACCACCGTGGCCGCCGCCTACTACAAGGGCGACGAGAAAGGCCCGCAGCTCCAGCGCATCTACGGCACGGCCTTCAAGAACAAGACCGCGCTCGAGGAGTGGCTCAAGCTCCAGGAGGAGGCCAAGCGCCGCGACCACCGCAAGATTGGCGCGGAGATGAACCTCTTCGCGTTCGACGCGGA
>JAYTIO010000769.1:0-6209 GCA_043731805.1 Pedosphaera sp.
AAGGCGCAGCCCACCGACCGCGAACGCCAGACAGTGCTCGACTGGCTCGGGCGCGAGCTGCGCGCGGCCACGGCGGCGCGGCACAACGCGGAGGGTCGCGTCGCGTTCCGCCGGCTGAACCGCTTCGAGTATCAGAACACGCTGCACGACCTGCTCGGCATTGAGGTGAACCTGATGGAGATGCTCCCCGAGGACGGCTCGGCGCACGGCTTCGACAAGGTTTCCTCCGCCCTCACGCTCTCGCCCGTGCAGGTGGAGAAGTATCTCGAGGCCGCCGATGTGGCGCTGGACGCGGCCATCGGCATCGGCCCCGCGCCGAAGTTTTTCCAGGAGCACATCGCGGCCACCAACCTTGTAGCCGGCTGGGACTCGAAGAGTTCGCGTCACCTGCCCGGTGATGCGTTGGCGCTCTTCAACTCCGGCTATTCGCCCACCGAGCTGAAGCGTTTCCGCGCGCCCGCCCCGGGCCGGTATCGCATCCGCATCTCCGCGCAGGGCTTTCAGACCGAGGGCCGGCCGGCGCTGTTCCGACTCTACGCCGGCAACTTCAACGTGGGCGGGAAGACGAAGCTGCTCGGCCACTTCGAGGTGCCGGCGGACAAGCCCGCCGTCATCGAGATGGTCGAGCGTATTGATGGCAAAGGCGACACGCTCAAGTTCGTCTCCTACGGCACCATCCCGTGGCAGAACAAGGCCGACGAATACCCCGGTCCCGGCATCGCCGTGCAGTGGTTCGAGGTCGAAGGGCCGCTCGAGGCCACCGTTTGGCCGCCCTCGACTCGCCAGCAACTTCTCGGCGACGCGGACCTCGAGCGCGGCACGTTCCCTGACGCGGAGCGCGTGATGAAACGCTTCGCCCCGCGCGCCTTCCGCCGGCCCGTGAGCGACGCGGATCTTGCGCCGTATCTGGCCTTGGTGCGCGAGCGTTTGGACAAGGGCGTGAAGTTCGGCGACGCGCTGCGCGTGGGCCTGAAAGCCATCCTCGTCTCGCCGCGGTTCGTGCTGCTTGAGGAACAGCCGGGCAAGCTCGACGGCTACGCGCTCGCCGCGCGCTTGAGCTACTTCCTCTGGAGCACGATGCCGGACGCGGAGCTGCTGGCCGTCGCTGCGAAGGGCGATTTGTCCAAGCCCGCCGTGCTGCGGGCGCAGACGGAGCGGCTGCTGAACCATCCGAAGGCGCGGGCGTTCACCGAGGACTTCACCGGCCAGTGGCTGGCGCTGCGGAACCTCGAGTTCACCACGCCCGACGCGCGGCTCTACCCAGAGTTCGACGAGCTCCTGCAGGTCTCGATTGCGCAGGAGACGCACGCGTTCTTCGACGAGTTGCTGAGGCTCGACCTGAGCGCGCTGAACTTCGTGGAGAGCGACTTCGCGATGCTGAACGAGCGGCTCGCGAAACACTACGGCATCCCCGGCGTGGCCGGCCTCGAGGTGCGGCGCGTCGCGCTGAAACCGGAGTGGCATCGCGGCGGTGTGCTGGCCCACGCGAGCGTGCTCAAGGTCACCGCCAACGGCACGACGACTTCGCCCATCGTCCGCGGGGCGTGGCTAGCCGACCGCATCCTCGGCAAGCCCGTCCGGCCGCCGCCGCCAAACGTGCCCGCCGTGGAGCCGGACATTCGCGGCGCGAAGAACATCCGCGACCAGCTCGCGAAGCATCGCGAAGTGGAGTCGTGCGCCGGCTGCCACGCGAAGATGGACCCGCTGGGTTTTGCGCTGGAGAGCTACGATGTCATCGGCGGCTGGCGCGAGCGGTATCGGATTTCGCCCGCTCCCGGTCAGCGTGGGGTGGAATACACGACCCTAGTAGTGAACACCAAGGACCAGCGCGTCGCCCTCGGCCCGAAAGTGGACCCCGGCGACGCCCTCGCCGACGGCCGCAAGTTCGCCGACCTCGCCGAGCTGAAGCGTCTGCTGCTCGCCGAGCCCGACGCGATCACGCGCGGCCTAGTCGAGAAGCTTCTCATCTACGCCACCGGCCAAGGGTTGGAGTTCACCGACGCCGCCGTCGTGTCCGACATCGTGCGCAAGGCGAAGCAGCACGGCTTCCGCACGCTCATCCAAGAGGTCGTCGCGAGTCCGACGTTCCAAAGCAAATGAGCACCGTGCCAAACGGCCGCCTTCCGACGGCACCCCGCCACGCATGAGCACGCGAGCCCTTTGGCTGCTGTCGGCGGTGCTGCTGGTGCTGGTCGGGTTGATGCTCGCACGGCGTCCCGCTGCGACATCGGTCGCCACGCCGACTGTCCATGCGCCGCAGCCGGCCACAGGCGCGTCGGTGCGCGTTCCGGCGCGGCCCCGGCTGCCCGCGCCGCAGTTGCCGCAGCGGGCGGGAAGCAATGAACCCGCGCTGGAAGCCCCCGCGACGAATACGCTCGCCCGGCTGCTGAGAGGGGAGGCAATTCCGAAACTAACGCGCGCGCAGCTGGAGGCGTATCTTCAGCAGAACAAACGCAGCGCTGAGAGTCTGCTTGCGGCGGCGCGTGCCACGGACGACCTGGCTTGGTTGCGTGAGGCGGCGGAGAAGTTTCCCGGCGACCCGCAGGTGCAGTTCGACCTCGCCCTGCGCGGCGAGACGCCCGAGGAGAAGCGGCAGGCACTCGCCGCATTTCGGCAGCTCGCACGCGACAATCCGCTGGGCGACTACCTGTCCGCCCTCGACCATTTCAAGTCCGGCCGCGCCGATGATGGGGTGAAGGATTTGATGCAGGCCGGGGGCAAGACGAAGCTGCAGGACTACACGCTCGACCACATGCAGAATGCGGAGGAAGCCTTCCTCTCGGCCGGCCACGGGCCGCTGGAGGCCAAGGTGGCTGGCACGTTTGGCGTTGTGCTGCCGCACTTGCAATCCCTGCGCGACCTGGCCACGCAGATGACCGAGCTGCAAAAGCAATACGCGCAGTCCGGTGACGCCGCATCTGCGCAGGCGGTCGGCCAGATGGGGCTGAACCTGGCGTGGCAATTGGAAAGCCAGCCCGGCCGGACGCTGATTGCCGAGCTGGTGGGCATGGCCATCGAGAAGAAATTCCTCGCCGCCCAGACGCCCGAAAGCGCATTCGGCAACGATGGCCGCACGGTGCGCGACCGATTGGCGGAGCTGGACGCGCACCGTCAAGCCATCCATGCAGTGCTGCCGGTGCAGGACCTGCTCGGCGGCTTGCCCGAGCGCGAGGCGCTCCTCTACTTCGACCGGGTCAAGGTCAACGGTGAACTCGACGCACTCCGGTGGTTGAAGAACAAGCACGGTAGCCCGTAACCTACCTCCACAGATGAACTCACCGCTCCCCAAACCCACTGGGCTTGCCCTCGTCGGCACGCTGCTGATCGCGCTATCCCTTCCCCTCACCGCAGCTCCGCGCTTCACCCAGCCGGACGCCGCGCGTCACCCGAACCTCTTCACCTGGACCGACACCTGCAACGTCCACGTCCTCCGCGACGGCGACGCGGCGCTGCTCATTGACCTGGGCGACGGCAGCGTGCTGGACCACCTCGCGGAGATCGGCGTGAAGAAGGTCGAGTGGGTGCTCTTCACGCATCACCATCGCGAGCAATGCCAGGGCGCGCCCAAGCTCAAGGGCCGCGACACGAAGCTCGCCGCGCCGGAGACGGAACGCGCGTTGTTCGAGAACCCGGCGAGCTACCGCAAGATGATCGTGCGGCTCGGCGACCCGTTCACCGTGCACGGCTCCAGCTTCGTCCGGCCGGCTGTCGAACCCATCAAGCTCGACCAGACCTTTCAGAAGATGGACACGTTCACCTGGCGCGGGCGCGAGTTCCGCTGCGTGGACACGCGCGGCAACAGCCCCGGCGGCATGTCCTATTTCCTCAACGAGGGCGGGCGTTGGCTCGCGTTCACCGGCGACGTGATGATGGACGGCGCGAAGATGCACACGTGGTTCGACAGCGATTGGGACTACGGCTTTGCCGCCGGCGTGTGGGCCATCGCCAACGGCACCGGGCAGATCGCCGCCTATAATCCCGCGTGGATGCTGCCCTCGCACGGCCCGGCCATCGCGGGCGCGAAGAAACAGATCGAGGAGTTTCAACAGAAGCTCTTCAACCTCGAACGACTGCTGGTGCGCGGCTACCCAGTGATGTCGTTCGCCGCCGCCGCGCAGGACAAGACCTCGCAGCCGACCGTGGTGCCGAACGTGTGGCAGGTCTCGCCGCACGTGTTCAAGTTTCGTGGGCCGAGTTTCGCGCCGAACTTCTACCTGATCCGGGCCGACAGCGGAAAGGCGCTCGTGGTGGATTGCGGGCTGATTCAAACCAACATCCTCGACACGGCTTTGGAAGGGATGCGCCACCACCTCGGGCTGAAGGCGATTGACGCGATGGTGCTGACGCACATGCACGGCGACCACTTCCTTCAGGCACCGCACTTGAAGAAGACCTGGGGCACGCAGTTCTGGGCGCTGGACCGGATGAAGGAGGTCTGCGAACGGCCCGAGGCTTTCGACTACGCCGCGCCGATTCAGGCCTACGGCAACGGCGTCGAGCGCATCAAGTTCGACCGGCTCTTCAAGTCCGGCGAGACGTTCGACTGGGAGGGCTTCCACTTCACGATTGATTGGATGCCGGGCCAGACGGAGTTCGGGCTGTGCCTGACGGGCATGATTGACGGGTGCAAGGTGGCCTTCACGGGCGACAACATTTTCGGCAACCCCGCCGACCCGAAGCAGAGCGGCCACGAGGCGATGTGCGCGCGCACCAGCGGTATTCTTGACGAGGGCTACATTGTCGCAGCCGAGTATCTCACGAAGCTCAAACCGGACATCCTGCTCGGCGGCCACTCGTTCGTGATGGACCAGCCGGCGAAGTTCATCGAGCGCTACCGCACTTGGGCCTACGAGATGCGCGACGCCTTCAAGTCGCTCAGTTCCGAGCCGGAATACCGCTGGTGGTTCGACCCGTTCTGGGTGCGCGCCGAGCCGCACCGCATTTCCGTGAAGCGCGGCGAGTCGGTCGAGGTGACGGTGAACGTGCGCAACTTCGAGTCAAAGCCGGTGGCGTTCGACATCCTGCCACACGCGCCGCCGGGCTTGACGGCCACGTCGGGCCGCTGGACCAGCACCGTCCCCGCGCAAAGCCGCACGCAGTTCACCCTCCGCCTCGCCGCCGCTGCCGACGCCTCGCCCGGCATCCGCCATGTGGCCTTCGACATCACGCGGGGAGGGAAACGGCTGGGCGAGCTGTTCGATTGCATCGTGGAAGTGCGGGAGTGAGTCGCGCAGTTCCTAGCCGCATCCGATGACAACGCCTCTCCCCCGCATCGCCGTCACGATGGGCGACCCCGCCGGGGTTGGCCCGGAGATTTGCCTGCGCCTGTTGGCAGACGCGGCGTTGGCTCGCGAGTGCGTGCCGGTTGTCTTCGGCGACTCGGGTGTGTTGCGGCGGGTGGCGGAGAAGCTTGGGTTGCCGCTGACCTGCCCGGTCATGGCGAGGGCGAAATGGCCAACGCACCACCAAATGGTCCGCATGCCCAGCGTGGTGGACTTCCAATGCATGGACGCGGCCGCCGTGACGCCCGGCCAAGTGGACGCGCGCTGTGGTGACGCTGCCTTCCGCTACATCCTCGCGAGCATCGCGGCGGGCTTGGCGGGTGAAGTGGACGCCATCACCACCGCACCGCTGAACAAGGAGGCGCTCCACGCCGCCGGCCACAAGTATCCCGGCCACACCGAGATTTTCGCCGAGCGGATGAAGGCCGAACGCTCGTGCATGACGTTCTTTTCCGAGGAGCTGACGTGCAGCCTCGTCACCGTCCACGTGGGCTATCACGAAGTTCCCGGCGCGCTCACCACTCGCCGCATCCTCGACGTGATTGAACTCACCGCCGACGCCGTGCACCGCCAGCGCGGGCGCGCGCCTCGTCTCGCCGTGCTGGGCTTGAACCCACACGCGGGCGAGCACGGCTTGTTCGGTCGCGGCGAGGAAGAGCGCATCATCGCGCCCGCCGTTGCCGCCGCCCGCGCAAATGGTTTGACCATCATCGGCCCGCTCTCGCCCGACACCGCGTTCCTCCCCGCCCGCCGCCGCGAGACGGACGCCTTCATCTGCATGTATCACGACCAGGCGCTTATCCCGCTCAAGGCCCTCGCCTTCGACACCGCCGTCAACACCACGCTCGGCCTGCCCGTCGTCCGCACCAGCGTGGACCACGGCACGGCGTTCGACATCGCGTGGCAGGGCCGGGCCAGCGCGGAGAA
>JAYTIO010000770.1:0-4144 GCA_043731805.1 Pedosphaera sp.
GGCCAAGGTGATGTGCCATCTGATGTTCGGGCTGGTGGCGCTGACGGCCACGGCGCTCTTTGCGCGGCTGTGTTGAAGCCAGCCATGCCCACCGCCGGCCGCTGGCGGCGATTGACCGACTGGTGCATCACGCGACCATCTTGGAGTTCGACGGGGAGAGTGTCCGGGCGCAGAAGGCCAAGACCCGGCAGAGCGCGTGAGGTTCGCCAGCCCCTGGCTGGTTCCGTTCCGCCAGTCGGGCTACGCCCTCCTGGCTCCACTCCACCAGCCCGGGGCAATCCTCACCACCCTCAAGCCAAACACCTCATGCCCTCTGGGAAATTATAGTTGTCGCTGAAAGCGCCATACCAACTGAAGGAATGCTGGCTTGATGCTCACGGCGCGTGTCGAGGGGATTCTTTCTCAAGTGAAAGAAGGCTGGGGGGGCTCCTCTGGGCAGGGCGAGCCAGTTCGGCAGAAGCACGCAGACGCGTCCTCCCCGTGACACCGAACATTTTTCACTCGTTTTGAATGCCCTCCCCTTAGCTCTAGTCAGCAAACCATGCCCGTTTCCGAGCGCATCCTTTTCGCCCTCGCCTGTTCGGTCGGAGTCGCCTCCGCCGAGGTGGATTTCCGCCAACAAATCCAGCCCATCTTCGAGAACGCCTGCATCCGCTGCCACGGCGCGGACATGGCCAAGGGCGGGCTGAGGCTGGACACCAAGGCCGGGTTTCTCAAGGGCGGCAAGCACGGTCCGGTGATTGACGCCAAAGACTACACGAAAAGCGACCTACTCCGGCGGATCGCCCTGCCCCGCGATCACGAGGACATCATGCCGCAGGAGACAGAGCCGCTCTCCGGCCCGCACAAAAACTGGCTTACCGACTGGGTCCGCACCGGCGCGAAGTGGCCCGATGGCGTCGTGCTCAAGCTGCGAAAAAAGGAAGTCCCAGGTTTGGCGGAGAAGCAGTTCATCCCCGAGAAAGCCCCGGCGTCCCTAGTCGAAGCCGCTGCCCTGGCCGACAAGATTCTTGCGCAGGAAAATGCCGTCGCCAAAGGCGGGGCGGGTCCCGTCGCTGGCGTGATTGATGACTTTGCCTTCCTCCGCCGCGCCACGGTGGACCTCATCGGCCGCATCCCGACCGTCGAGGAAGTCCGCGCCTTCGAGCGCGAGAGTGCCGGGGAACGTCGCGCCAAGCTGATTGAACGCCTGCTCGACCAGCCTCGTTTCGCCGAGCGCTGGACGGTGTTTTATGCGGATATGCTCCGCGTTCGCTCGCAGGCGGAAGGCGGCGGGCAACTGCTCGCTTACGTGAACCGCAGTGTCGCCCAGGGCAAGCCCTACGACGAGATGGCCCGCGAACTCATCGCCACCAACGGACGGCCCGAGCAATCGCCCGCCGCCGGTTTCGCGCTCGGTGACGCGGCGAACCCGATGGCCCTCGCCGGCGCGACCTCGCAGATTTTCCTCGGTGTCCGCCTCCAGTGCGCCGAGTGCCACGACCATCCGTTCGATGACTGGAAGCAAAAGGAGTTTTACGAGTTGGCCGCTTTCTTCGGCACCATCAAGCGCGTCGAGCAGGGCAAGAACATCAAGCGCATCTACACCACCGAGGCCAAGGAGACGGCGGTGAAATGGCCGCCCGAGCGCGAGCAGGCCCCGAAACGTGACGGCGTCGCCCCGAAGTTCCCCTTCGAGATGGTCAGCTACACGGCCAAGCCGCACTACATCAGCCGCCTCGAAGACCGCCGCAAGCCGGACACCGCCGGCCTCAGTGCCGCTGCCGTCAAGAAGGCGCTCGACGACCTAGTGGACGGGTTCAGCGTCAAGCAGGCGTTGCGCGACTCCAAGTCCGAGGCCGAAATTCTCGAAGAGGCCAAGGCCGCTGCGAAGCAGGGCGACGACGGCAAGAGTGTTTACGTCCAGAGCGAAGACCGGCGGAAACTCGCCGCGATGATCACCGACCCGCGCAACCCCTACTTCGCCCGCGCGTTCGTGAACCGCGTCTGGGCCGAGTTGGTCGGGCGCGGCTTCATCGAACCGCTCGACAACATCTCCGCCTACAACGAAATCCGTCACCCACAGACGCTCCAGTTCCTCGCGCAGGAGTTCATCGCCAGCGGTTACGACCTGCGCTCCCTCGTGAAGCTGACCATGCTCACCGAAACCTATCAGCGCGGCCACCTCGCCGCCGGAGCCAGCGTGGCCGACGGGGCGCGGGCTGAGGAATCCTTCACCGCCACCCGCACCCGCCGAATGCTCGGCGAGGTGCTTTTCGACAGCGTGTCCGCCGCCGGCCACTTGCTTTCCCACAAGTGGCCCGAGGGCGCGAACGTCCGCGAGGTTAAGCGTCAGATTCGTATCCCGCTCGCGGCCGCCGCGATGGTTGCCGCTGCGGAGGACAAGACCACCAACCAGCCCGCCATGATGGCCATGGCCAAGCCCGCCCAAGCCCCCGCCCCGTATGACCTCGAGAAAGGTTCAAACCTTGACTTCGAGGCGCTGCTCAAGCCCGAGAAGATGAAGAAGGACGACGACAAGTTCGCCGACGTGCTGACCGAGTCGAAGATGGATCTCGAGATGAACAAGAAGGCGGAGGAAGACGCAATTGAAGCCGTGCGTCAGGCCCGTATCCGCCTGCTCCGTTCCGGCAATGCCGAACGCTTCCGTCTTGAGACCGTCTCCTCGCTCGTGGACGACAACCCGAAGTTCGACACCACCCTGCGCATGGCCACGCCCGCGCCGCCCGCGCACTTCCTCCGTGTCTTCGGCCAGCCCGCCCGTGACAACCTCGGCGAGTTCCGCGACGAGTCGCCCTCACTGCGCCAAGAGTTGATGATGCTCAACGGCAAGGCCACGCACGAAGCCTCGCGCGTCGGCCCGCTCGAACCGGTGCACGCCCTTATCGCCGGCCCGAACGCCAACGCGGGCAAAGCCGTTGAACTCGTCTATCTCGAAATCTTCACCCGCCGACCCACTGCTGAGGAGTTATCCGAGGCCCGCGAAGTCATCGCTGGCGGCAAGACCCCGGCGGACGGCCTCGCCGACCTCCGTTGGGCCATGCTCAACTCCCACGAATTCCGTTATTTGCCCTGAACTGTTCAAAACCAAAAAACCATGAGCTCCTGCACTGACTACTACACGTCCCGTCGCCGCTTCCTCGCGCAATTCGCCGGCACCGGCGCGCTGCTCGGCATGCCCATCAACCGTCTCGTCGCCGCCATCGGGTCCGCCCACGCGCCGAAGGCCGAGTCCGTCGTCCTCTTCTGGAACGGCGGCGGCATGAGCCATATCGACACCTGGGATCCGAAGCCCGGCCGCGAAGTCGGTGGCGAGTTCGAAGCCATCAAGACCAGCGCCGACGGCGTGCAGATCAGCGAGATCTTCCCCCAGCTCGCCAAGCAGATGCACCACTGCTCCATCATCCGCTCCATCGCCGGCACGAACGGCGACCACGGGCGCGCCACCTACGAGTTGCAGACGAGCCATCCGCAAAACCCGGCGCTCGTGCATCCCGGCATGGGATCATTCGTAATCAACGAGAGCCAGAAGGCCGGCGATCTCCCCGCCTACATCAGCATCGGCGGCATGGCCCCCCGCGCCGGCTACCTTGGCCAGCGCTGCGAAGCCTACTACATCGGCCTGCCCGGCGAGCGTGACCCGTATCTCGCCTTCCCCGACGGCATCCACCACACGCAAGGTGAACGCCGCCTCGAAGTCTTGGCCAAGATGAACCTCCGCACCTCCGGCAAGCTCGCCGCGAGCGACCTCAAGGAAGCCGACGTTGCTCTCAAGGACGCCGTGGCCCTGATGAAAAGCCCGGCCCTCGCCTCCTTCGACCTCGACAAAGAAAACCCCAAAACCCTCGAACGCTACGGCCTCACCGAATTCGGACGCGGCACGCTCCTCGCCAAGAAGCTCATCGAGACCGGCGTGCGCTTCGTGCAAGTCAACCGCGGCGGTTTCGACAACCACATGGACGTTTTCCCCGCCATGCGCAACCACGGCTCCGTCATGGACCCCGCCGTCGCCTCGCTCATCGAGGACCTGCACTCCTCGGGTCGTCTCTCCAAGACCCTCGTCATCATGTTGAGCGAGTTCGGCCGCACGCCGAAGATCAACAAGGACGCCGGTCGCGACCACCACGCGCGCGTCTTCAGTTGC
>JAYTIO010000771.1:0-6789 GCA_043731805.1 Pedosphaera sp.
ATGGTTTGGTTTTCGGACGGGAGGTTTTAGTCGAGGCCGGGTGGCTCAAGCAAGCGGCGGGACAAGTCGCGGGAGCCGTGCATGAGGCGCACGGCTTGTGTAACGCCTCCGTCCGTGCGGTAGAAAAGAATCAGCTTGTTGAAGGGCGGCTCGACGCGAAACGACTGAAGTCCCTGCAAGGCTGGATTGCGAAACCGGCGATGGCGGCCCAAGCCGGGTTGAAGGGCAAGCTGGTGCAGCGTCCGCTCCACGGCCAGTTCGAAGCGCCACGCCACTTCCTCTCCCGCCCTGTCCCAATACCACGAGAACTGTTCCTGAACGTCGGCAGTGAAGTGTGGATTCCTGCGAAAGCTCTCGTTCATCGGCATCGCTTTTCGCGGGCAATCTCCTCGCACGCCGCCCGCAAGTCCTCGGGCTTGAACGGAGTGAACGGACCGTTCACCGCCTTGAGCAGCTCCGCCTCCAGCTCCGGCGTGTCCTCCTCAGGGTTAATGTTCGAAGGCATGTGTGGGATGCGCTCGTCATCCGCACCAGGGCCGGAGTCGCGCAGCCAGCGCTCAAGCTCGGCGCGTTCTTTGAATGAAAGTGTCTCGATGGCAGCCTGAATTTCTACGACTGTGCTCATGAGCGGGAGAGTAGTCCACTCGGCGACGTGCGCCAACCCGAAACTCCAAACTCAGAACCCAAAACTACCGCATCACCGCCAGCATCTCCTTCACCGCTTTGGCGAGGCCGATGGTGAGGCTGCGGCTGATGATGCTGTGGCCGATGTTCAGTTCGACGAGATGCGGGACGACGGCGAGCAATGGCGGGACATTCGTGCAGTTCAAGCCGTGGCCGGCGTTGACTTGCAGGCCCAGCTCGTGCGCCTGCGCGGCGGCGGCGGCGAGGCGCTTCAACTCGGCCTTGCGCTCGCGGGACTTGCCGAAGCACTCGGCGTAAGCGCCCGTGTGCAGCTCGATGAACTGGCTGCCGACCATCGCGGCGGCGGCGACTTGAATCAGGTCGGGCGCGATGAAGAGGCTGACCTCAATGCCCGCGTCGTTCATGCGCCGACACGTCCGCTTGAGCGCGGCGAGATTGCCCGCCACGTCGAGGCCACCCTCCGTCGTGACTTCCAGCCGGCGCTCGGGCACGAGGCAGACGATGGCGGGCTTGAGTTGGAGCGCGATGCGGATGATTTCCTCGGAGTTCGCCATCTCCAGATTCAGCCGGGTTGAAATCTTCTTCCGCAGGGCGACCACATCGCGGTCCTGGATGTGTCGGCGATCCTCGCGCAAATGGGCGGTGATGCCGTGCGCGCCCGCGGCCTCGCACACGAGCGCGGCGGCGACGGGGCAAGGCTCGCCCGCGCCGCGTCCGCGATAGCGCGCCTCGCGGACAGTGGCGACGTGGTCAATGTTGACGCCGAGTTTCAGCATGACGGCGAACGTAGCGAGCGGTGGGAAGGGGCGGAAGGAAAAGGTGGACCGGCGCGAGTGCGTCACCAAGCTCGGACGCTTACAGCCGGAACAACTGCTTCGCGTTTCCAAAGAGGATTTTGCGCTCCACCGTTTTGCTCGCCGCGTATTTGCGGAGGGCGGCGATGGTGGCTGCGCCCTGGCAGCCGGGGCCGCGCCCGAGCGTGTCCGCGCAGTCGCTGCCGTAGAGGATTTTGTCCTGATGCTGCTCCAGGAACCACCGGGTGTGGTCATCGTCGCGCAGGAGGGAGTTCAGGCCGGAGCCGGCGCTCATGTCGGCGAAGCAGTTCGCGTGGTCCGCGAGATACTGGCTGGTGAGGCCGCCCTTGGCGACGGGGCCGGTGGGGTAGAGAGACTTCCAGTCGTAGTTCGCGTCAATGTTCGCCCACGTCGTCTGCGCGTGCATGATGAAGGTGGTCTTGGGGAACTTCCGCAGCATCACGGGCAGGCGCTGAAAGCCGGAGTTGTAGGTCCCCTCCTGAAAATGCAGGAGGATGGGCACGCCGTAGTCGGCGGCCAGCGCGCAGAGGCGTTCGCTCTCGGGCGAGTCGCATTGCACGCCGAACTTCTGCTCGGCGATGAGCTTCGCGCCGAGCTTGAGATATTTTTCAATCTCCCCCTTGGCCTCGGGCAGGTCGGTCACCTCGTTCGCACCGAAGAGGAATTCGCTGGGATAAGCCTTGGCGAACTCGACGACGGCTTCGTTGCCCGTGCAGCGCGCGGCGAGGCCGTTGGACTTCCCGCTGTGGGTGGAAGGTCGCTCAATAACGCGTCCGGCGGGCAGGAGGATGGTGTTGGTCACGCCCATCGCGCGCTGGTGCGCGAGCATCTGCTGGTCGGTGCGCCCGTGGTAATGCGTGTGCTGGTGGATGTCCACGATGGGGTCCGGCGGCGGGTTGGCCACGGTGGACTCCGCCGCTCCGGCAGCGGCGCAGACCCCGCAGAACGCGGCGCTGGCGGCCAGGAATTCGCGGCGGGAGCAGTGGGCCCAAGCGGAAGAAGATGCGTGCGATGCCATGTGATAAGCGCAGTTGAGACTGGCGGGCGGCGGGTCACAATTCAATTTCCGGGCCGCGCGCCCGGCCCGGTGCGCCAATGCGCTTGCTGCCTCGCGCTTGAGCCGGGGCCTTGCCTGCGCCAAATTCGAGCCGGACTTGAATAGCATTTTTTGCCTCACGTCAGCCACACACCCGTTATGCATACTGCGGCTTCCATTTTCATCGGCACCCTCGCCCTGACCGCCACCCTCCTCGCCAAGGACGCCCCGCTCCGCACGCCGGAGCAGCGCTTCGCCGACCTCACCAAGGCCGAGGAACCGAGCTTCCGCCGCCACGTCGTGCCGCTCATCAGCCGCGCGGGCTGCAATGGCCGCGAGTGCCACGGCTCGTTCCAAGGACGCGGTGGGTTTCAGCTCTCGCTCTTCGGCTACGACTTCGACAAGGACCTGAAGCAAATGACCGTCAATGCGGACGGCGACGAAAAGGAAGTCCGCATCAACCGCGAGCACCCGGAGAAAAGTCTCATGCTCACCAAGGGCACGAACGAGGAACCGCACAAGGGCAAGGAGCGCTACAAGAAAGGCTCCTGGGAATACAACCTGGTGCTGAAGTGGATTCAGGGCGGCGCGAAGTCCGATGTCGAAGCCACCGGCGACTTCGACCGCCTGGAGATCTTTCCCAAGGAAATCGTGTTCAAGAAGCTCGGCGAGAAGGTGCAGCTCAAGGTGCTCGCGCATTGGAAGGACGGCACCGTCGAGGACGTGACGCAGCTCACCCGCTTCCGCTCGAATGACGACTCCGTCTCCGCCATCTCCCTGGCCGGCGTGGCTGAAGCGAAGGACAAGGGCGACACCCACATCGTCGCGTTCTACGACAACGGCGTGCATCCCGTCTCGGTGATGCTGCCGGTGTCGGAGAAGGTCGGACCGAAGTATCCCAAGCTCGCGACCACGTCGAAGGTGGACGAGCATGTGGTAGCCAAGCTAGCCAAGCTGGGCCTCATCCCCAGCGAGCCTTGCACGGACACGGAGTTCCTCCGCCGCGTATCGCTCGATGTGACCGGCACGCTGCCCACGCCGGACCAAATCACTTCCTTCCTGAGCGAAAAGTCGCCGACCAAGCGCGCCGCTAAGGTGGACGAACTGCTAAAGACCCCGGCCTACGCCGCGTGGTGGGCCACCAAGTTGAGCGACTTTCTGGGCAACAACGCGCGCGTCCTGCGCGGCAACGGGCAGAACAACTACGGGGACAAGTTTAGCCGCCAATGGTATGACTGGATGAAGGAACGCATCGCGAAGAACGAGCCTTACGACCAGATGATGGCGGGTATCATCCTCGCCAGTGGTCGCACCAAGCCCGGGCAGACTTACGAGGAATTCGCCCGCGAGATGTCCGGTTACTTCCGCGTGGAGAACCCGCTCAACTTCGCCGACCGTCCCACCATGCCTTACTTCTGGCAGCGGCAGAACCTCCAGAAAGCCGAGGAGAAAGCGCTGGCATTCTCGCACAGCTTCCTTGGCGTCCGCATCGAGTGCGCGCAATGCCACAAGCACCCGTTTGACCAGTGGACCCAGAATGACTTCAAGTCATTCCAGGCCTTCTTCGAGGGCGTTACCTACGGCAGCAAGGGCAGCGGCGGCAAGGGCGCTCCGAGCATTCCAGGCGAGACCATCACCTTCGCCAGCCTTACGAAGGAGATTAAGGACGCGGTCCCGGCCGACCCCAAAGGCGGCAAAAACCAAAAGGCCTTGGGCGGCGAATTCGAGCGGCGCGTGAAGGCGGGCGAGCCGGCCCCGTGGCAGGAAGTGTATGCCACCGTGCGCGACTCGAAGGGCAAGCTCTCCGAGCGCGAAATCGAGCAGATGAAGAAGAAGAACCCCAACTTCGACGGCCGCGTGCTGACCCCGAGGATTCTCGGCGGCGAGGAAGTGATGCTCAAGGAATTCCCCGACCCGCGCGCGCCGCTCATGGACTGGCTCCGCAGCGCGAAGAACCCCTACTTCGCCAAGGCCTGGGTCAACCGCGTCTGGGCCACCTACTTCCACCGTGGTCTGGTGGAGCCGGCGGATGACATGAACCTCGCCAACCCGCCCGTGAACGAGGAGTTGATGGACTACCTCGCCAGCGGGTTTGTGAAGCACGGCTACAGCATGGCTTGGCTCCACAAGGAGATTCTGACCAGCGCCACCTATCAGCGCTCTTGGAAACCCAACGACACGAACAAGAACGACGAGAAGAACTTCAGCCGCTTCGTCATCCGCCGACTCCCCGCCGAGGTCGTGGTGGACGGCATCACGCAGGCCACGCTGGGGACCGACCGCCTCGCCAGCTTCCGCGACGACATTGAGAACCGTGCCATCGGCCCCAATGCGAACGCGGGCAAGGGCGGCAAGGGCGCATCGAACTACTCCCTGAACATCTTTGGCAAGCCCGTGCGCGAGACCAACTGCGACTGCGAGCGCACCACCGACCCGACGCTGCTCCAGACGCTCTTCACCCGCAACGACCCCGAGTTGCTCTCCGCCTTGGAGCAGGCGAAGGGCGGGGCTTTTATCGAGGAAGTCCGCAAGGCGACCAGTCCTGCACAGGGCCGGAATAAGGGCGACAAGGGCGAAGTCGTTCAGGTGCAAGGCTTCATCGCCAAGGTCGAGGCGCGGCTGAAGAAGAGTCCCGATGACAAAGAGCTCGAAGCCGAACTCAAGCAGGCGAAGGATAAACTGGCGAAGTTGCAGACCGGTTCAGCCCCCGCCGAAAAGCGCGCTCCGGCCAACGCCGAGGAATACATCAACCAAATTTTCCTCCGCACCGTGAGCCGTCCGCCCACTGCCACGGAGATCGAGAAGGCCAAAGCCGACTTCGCCGCCGCAAATTCTCCCGCCGACGGTGCCCGTGAGCTCCTCTGGGCCATGCTCAACACCCGCGAGTTCATGGTGAACCACTAAGCTCCATTCGATTTACGCATTACGGATTACCAGTTAGTTAAAACCACAAACCCGAAAAACACATGTCCACCCACATCACCTGTGACGGAGTCGCTCGCCGCGACTTTTTGCGTGTCGGTGCCCTCGCCGGCGTCGGCCTAAGCCTCAGTGACTACTTCGCCTTGAGCAGCCAGGGAGCGGTCAGGGAAGCAAAGGGCAAGGCCGCCATCTTCGTGCGCCTCGGCGGCGGCCCCAGCCACATGGACACCTTCGATCTCAAGCCCGACGCGCCGGACACGCATCGCGGCGAGTTCAAGCCCCTCAAGACCAACGCCGACGGCGTGATGATCTCCGAGCACCTGCCCAAGCTCGCCAAGTGCGCCGACAAGTTCGCCATCCTGCGCGGCGTCAGCCACACCCTCGCCGCCCACGAGCTGGGGACGCGCTACATGAACACCGGCAACCGTCCCCTGCCCTCCCTCAACTACCCGCACTACGGCGCGGTGGTGTCCAAGGAGCTGCGCGGCACCGAGTATCTGCCCAGCTTCGTCGCCGTGCCGAACCTAGGCGAGAACGCCACGGGCTACCTCGGCGTGGAATACGGGCCGTTCGAGACCGGCGGCTCGCCCCAACCCGGCAAAGCCTTGGAAGTCCGCGGCCTCGGCCTGCGGAACGGCGTCACCCTCGAAGACGTGGACCGCCGCCAGAACCTCGTCCAGCGCTACGACAACGCCTTCGGCGAGTTCGGCAAGGAAGACAAGCTCCTGGTCGGCATGGACCAGTTCGGCCAGAAGGCTTACTCCATGATGCGCTCCAGCAAGGCCCGCGACGCCTTCGACACCAGCAAGGAGTCCGAGAGCATCGCCAACCTCTTCGGCAAGGACCAGTTCTCGCAGAGCTGCCTCCTCGCCATGCGCCTCGTCGAGAGCGGCGTGCGCTTCACCAGCGTCAGCCTCGGCGGCTGGGACACGCATAGCGACAACTTCGCCACGCTCAAGAACAAGAACCTCCCGACGCTCGATGCCGGTCTCGCTGGCCTGTTCAACGCGCTGGCCGCCAAGGGCCTCCTCGAAACCACCTGCGTCTTCGTGACTGGCGAGTTCGGCCGCACGCCCAAGGTCAACGCCCGCGGCGGTCGTGACCACTACCCGCGCGCGATGTTCTGTCTCCTCGGCGGCGGCGGCATCCGAGGCGGCCAGGTCGTCGGCGAGTCCGACGCCAAGGGCGAAGGCCCGAAGGACAAGGCCATCACGCCTGACGACGTGGCGGCGACCTTCTACCGCGCGCTGGGCATTGACTCGCGCAAGGAATACAACAGCCGCACCGGCCGGCCGATCATGATCGTCCGCAACGGCACGCCGTTGAAGGAACTGGTGGCCTGAGCCGCCAAAACGTTCTCCCCCGAAGGCC
>JAYTIO010000772.1:0-3817 GCA_043731805.1 Pedosphaera sp.
TCTATGGGCCGAATCATCAGTTCCGTGACCGCCGCCAACTGTCTGGCGACGGGCCAGACCCTCCGTGTCGCCGCGCACTAAGCGCCGTTCGCCCCCCCCAATCCCCACCCCTCTCATGTCCGGTCTCATCGCCATTGTCGGTCGCCCCAACGTCGGGAAGTCCGCCCTCTTCAACCGCCTCGCCGGCCGCCGCATCGCCATCGTGCATGACATGCCCGGCGTCACCCGCGACCGCGTCACCGCCGAGGCCGAGTGGCGCGGGCGGGCCTTCACCCTCGTGGACACCGGCGGCATCGGCCTGCTGCGCGGCGAGAAAGTCGAGGACGTCATCCTCAACGCCGCGCTCGAACAAGTCGAAATAGCCGTCGAATCCGCCCACGTCATCATCCTCGTCGTCAACGTCCAGGAAGGTGTCGTCCCCCTCGACCGCGAGGTCGCCCAACGCCTCCACAAGTCCGGCAAGCCCGTCCTCGTCGCCGTCAACAAGGTGGACAACTACAAGTCCGAAGCCGGCGTCACCGAGTTTCTGGAGCTGGGCTTCAAACAGCTTTTCCCCGTCACCGCCATTCACGGGCGCGGCATCGAGATGCTGATGAACAAGGCCGCCGGCCACCTGCCCGAAGCGAGTCCGGCCGACAACCCCTCCGGCGACGCGCCCTACGGCGTGACCGAGGAAGAAGCCGCCGCCGAAGTCGAGGCCGCCATCGAAGCGGACGCCAAGGCTGGCGAAGCCGGCCCCACCCACAAGCGCGGCTTCAAGCCCCGCACCGGCCCGCTCAAGCTCGCCATCGTCGGCCGCCCTAACGTCGGCAAATCCTCCATCATCAACGCCCTCACTAACTCCGAGCGCGTCATCGTCAGCCCCACTCCCGGCACCACGCGCGACTCCGTGGACGTGCCCTTCGAGGTCGTCACCGAGGGCGTGCGCCAGAGCTACCTGCTCATTGACACCGCCGGCCTGCGCAAAGCCCGCCGTGTGGACAACACCGTCGAGTATTTTAGCGTGCAACGCTCCGAGGAAGCCATCCGCCGCGCCGACATCGTCATCTTCGTCATTGATGCCGTGACGGGCATCGTCGAGCAGGACAAGAAGATTGCCGACCTCATCATCGAGGCCAAACGCGCCTGCATCGTCGTCATCAACAAGTGGGACTTGATGGATGCCGCCGTGCGCACCGCTCGCGAGGCCGAGCTCGCCCGCCGCCAGAAGGAGCACAAGCACCACCGCGAAGGCCAGGTCGCCAGCACCCTCACCACCCTCGCCGAGTTCGGCGCCTGGGTGCAGGAGAAGCTCTTCTTCCTCGACTACGCCCCCGTGCTCTTCACCTCCGCCACGACCGGCTTCCAGCTCGACCGCCTCCTCGAAGCCGTCCGCTACGTCGGCGCGCAGCTTCAGCAGCAGGTGCCCACCGCCATCCTAAACCGCACCCTCACCGACGCCATCACGCGCCGCCAGCCCGTCAGCTCCGTCGGTCACTTCCTGAAATTCTTCTACGCCACCCAGGTCCGCCAGGCCCCGCCCACCTTCCTCCTCTTCGTCAACCGCGACGAACTCCTCTCCCCCCAATACAGCAAGTATCTCGGCGGCGAGATGCGCAAAGCCTTCGGCTACGAAGGCTGTCCCATGGTGCTCGTGGCGAAGGCCCGGCCCAAGACCGTCGAGCCCGTGCGCAAGTTCAACCGCCACCCCGCCCACAGCGGACCCAAACGCCGGGGTAAGCCGCTGAAGGAACGCCGCTCCGGCAAAGCCCGCGCCGCCCGCGCCCGCCGCTGACCGAGGCAGCGGGCAGCTTTCAGCCCGAATTCCGAAGTTGAGCCGCGAACGGGCGCAAAGAACACAAAAGAGCCGAGGTCAAAATGACTGGGACCGGGGCTATTTCTCCCCAACCCGTGTGCCTGCCAGCAGCTTGGCTTTGCGCTCTACGCGCTCTTTCGTGCCTATCCCATTTCGGAATTCCGGTTCAGCAATTAGCAATTATCTTTCTGCCCCCATCTTGCTGACTTCCGCGCTGGGTTTGGCTCCACCAAACTTTTCCTTCCGACCCCGCCGCCCTTCTGCCTAACGTCCCCACCTCGCATGAAACTCCGCCGCCTCATCCTTGCCGCCCTCCTGCTGGCCCTGCTCCCCGTCGCCACGCCTGTCGCCCCCGCCGCCCCCAAACTCTTCACCGAAGGCGTGCGCGACACCGCCCCCCTCACGCCCGAGGAAGAGCGCCTGAAATTCCACCTCCCGCCCGGCTTCAAGATTCAGCTCGTGGCCGCCGAACCCGACCTCCGCAAGCCGATGAACATGGCCTTCGATTCGGTGGGCCGCCTCTGGGTCACCGAGTCTCGCGAGTATCCCTTCCCCGCCACCAACGCCGCCGCCGCCCGCGACACCATCCGCATCTTCTCGGACTTCGATGACAATGGCCGCGCCCGCAAGGTCACCACCTTCGCCACCAACCTCAACATCCCCATCGGCATCTACCCCTTCCGCAGTCCCGCCACATCGGGAATCAAAAATCGGAAATCGGAAATGACCTGGAAGTGCCTCGCCTGGTCCATCCCCAACCTCTGGCTCTTCGAGGACACCGATGGCGACGGCATCGCTGACAAGCAGGAGAAACTCTACGGCCCCTTCGACTTCTCCCGCGACACGCACGGGAACCAAGCCAGCTTCCGTCGTGGCCTCGACGGCTGGATTTACGCCACCCACGGCTTCAACAACCAGTCCCGCGTCGCCGGCACTGACGGCCACGAAATCTTCCTCCCCTCCGGCAACATCTACCGCCTCCGCCTCGACGGCTCCCGCGTCGAGCACTGGACCCACGGCCAGGTCAACCCCTTCGGCCTCACCTTCGACCCCCTCGGCAACCTCTACTCCGCCGACTGCCACAGCTCCCCCATCTACCAACTCCTGCGCGGCGCCCACTACCCGAGCTTCGGCCGCCCGCACGATGGCCTCGGCTTCGCGCCCACGACCATTCAGCACTCGCATGGGAGCACCGCCATCGGCGGCATCGTCCACATCAGCGACCCCTCATGGCCCGCCGAGTTTCAGGACAACATTTTCATCGGCAACGTCCTGACCAGCCGCATCAACCGTGACCAGCTCACCTGGCGTGGCAGCACCAGCGTGGGCCACGAGCTGCCCGACTTCCTCAGCACCGACGACCCGTGGTTCCGCCCCGTGGACATGCAATTCGGTCCCGACGGCGCGCTGTGGGTCGCCGACTTCTACAACCGCATCATCGGCCACTACGAAGTCCCCCTCCTCCACCCCGGCCGCGACCGCGAGCGCGGCCGCATTTGGCGCATCGTCCCGCCCGTAGGAGCCGACGTAAGGAGGCTAAAACTTACTTCGGAAGGAAAGGCAGAGACTCCTAACGTCGTCTCCTACAGCCGCGACGCCCTGCTCAATGAACTCCTTTCGCAGAACCCGACCCGCCGCGCCCTTGCTCGCGAGGAACTCGCCCTGCTTCCTGATGCCAACAAGGACGACCTCATCACGCAGGCCGCCCAAGGAAGCTGGCACTTCCGCCCAGACGACCACCGCGCCGGCCTGATGACCTCCGCGCTGTGGCTCCTCCACCGCGCCGGCCAACTCGACGACAAAACCCTGCTCGCCGCGCTGCAAGACCGCGACGAACCCATCCGCGTCCACGCCGCCCGCATCCTCGCCGAGCGCGGCCTTTCGGGTGGCACCCGCGTCCCGCGGGTCGCGGCGGGCGTCCCGCCCGTCGCGCTGGAGCCTCCGAAGTCCGGCGTGCCGCGATTGCAACCGGACGCCCCGCTGCCTCCCACGCCGGGTTTTCGGCGGGACGCCGAAAACGAC
>JAYTIO010000773.1:0-7939 GCA_043731805.1 Pedosphaera sp.
TCTGCATTGACGGTCGCGTTGCGGCAGCCCGAACCGTGCTTGCAGCAGCCCATGTGTTGCGACCGGGGACCGGTCGCGCCCCGCCGCCTCAGAGCCGCCAGTGTTTGAGCCGCGCCCGGTGGGTCGAGCGCCACCAGATCGCCACCGTGGCCCGGCGGTATTCGCCGGGGGGCACCTCGCCGAGCGGCACCAACTTCGCCAGTTGCCCGATGGCGTGGGGGAAAACGCGGCTGGTAAACTTCTTCCCCCGCCAGGTCGCGGCGAGCTGCGCGGCCTCGTAGCGCACCAGCGAGCCCATCCACGCTTGCTCCAAGGCCGGTGGTCCGGCCTGGGCGGCGAGATAGGCCGCGAAACCCAGCGCGTCCTCGAACGGATGTTTCCCCGGCGGCGGGGTGACGGCGTAGCTCCTGAACAGGTCGGCGAAGCGCGCGCCGAGCGCCTTGCGGGTGAGCGGCAGTTGCACGCCCGCCTGGGCGAGTCGCCGCCGTCGCTGGACGCGCGCGAGCTGGCGCACTTGCTCCGGTTGGATTTGGGCCAGCGACTCCGCCGCGACGGTCAGCCCTTCGCTCGCAGCCACCCGGACCGGGTCGGCGAAGAATTTCTCGCGGAACTCGCGGTCGGTCACGAGCCGGGCGACGAGCTTTTGTTGGAGCGCTAGTTCCATCGCCGGTGATGTCTGCCGAGGGCGCGGGCGCGCTCGACTTCCCAGAGCATCTCCGGCAGCGGCGGCAGGTTGTCATCACGCTCCAGACAGATGCAGCGCACGGGCGCGCGCGCCACGGCGGCGTCGAGCAGTTGCCAGACGGCCTCGGAGACGGGCTGCGCGTGGCTCTCGATCAGCCGGCCCTTGGATTCGTGGCCGCCGGAGAAATGCACCTGCACCACCCGTTCGAGCGGGAGCCCGGCGAGGAAGTCCGTCGCCGGGCCGCCGCTGTTGGCGGCGTGGGTCAGGAGGTTGGTCACATCCAGCAGCATCCCACAGCCCCCGGAGGTCAGGACTTCGCCGATGAAAGCCGGTTCGTCCAGCTCCGCGCCCGGCCAGATCAGCGGGGAGCAGACGTTCTCCAGAATCAGCGGCGTGGCGATGGCGCGGCGCGCGGTGATGATGTTCTTGGTCATCACCTCCACGGCTTCCTTCGTGAAGGGCAGGGGAGCGGGGTGGCCGAGGTTGATCCCGCCGGCGTGGGTGAAGCCGATGTGCTCGCTCCACCAAGGCGGGTTCAGGCGTTTGACCAGGTTGGCGACCTTCTCCAGATAGATCGAATCAATCCCCTCCGCGCTGCCGAGCGAGAGGTTGGTGAAGTGCGGCAGGAGGGTGAAGTGCTCGCCGAGCTGCTTCAGCTCGTCCATGCGCTCCGGCGGAGCGTCCAGGTAGTGGTCGCCGATGATCTCGACGAAATCCACCTCGGGCTGTTTCTGGAGCAGTTCCTCGCGGAAGGGCTCGCGATACGCCAGCCCCGCGCCCAGGCGCGGGAGGTTGGCGAGCAGGTTGGTGATTTCAGTCTTGCGGCCCACGGTGGTCAGTAGTGCGCCGAAACGGGGGCCGTGCGCAAGGCCGATGACTGAGTAATGGAAAACACGGGCGGACTGTCGGGTTTCACCGCAGGCAAGCCAAGGAAAACTTGAGCCGCGCTCCACTCACCGTAGCTTCGGCAAGCTCGCCGCCGCGACGGCCTGGCCGTGGCGCTTGTCCTGTTCGTCCGGGACGTGAAACTGGAGACGTGCGGCCAGTGCGGGGAACTCGGTCTGCAACACTTCCTGCGCGTTCGCAATGATGACTTCGCCGCCCGCGCCGCTGGTCACGCGCCCGAGGATCAGCAGGTGGTTGAAGTCGTAGAAGTCCGCGTAGTGCGCGAGCGCGTAGCCGAGGTAGGTGCCGAGGGTTTCGTAGATCTTCCGGGCGCGGTAGTCGCCGGCCTGCATCAGCGACTGCACGAGCTTGAGCTGCTCGGGCAACGCCAGCTTTGGGTCGGCCGCGATGCCGGCGACGCGCAGGAGTCGCCCGACGGCTTGCTGGGAAAAGTATTGCGCTCCGACGCCGTAGTCGCCGCTCCACTCGTCGCACGCGGCGGCGGGGTGGTAATCCACGGGTGCGAAGGCGAGTTCGCTCAACCAGGTCGTGATGTTGCCGCTGGGCGTGACGTAGCCGGCGGCTTGGCTCGTGCCCATCGCGATGCCAAGGACGCCGTTCACGCCGAGCGACATCGAGCCAGCCAGCGCGGTGACTTCGCCGTCGTTGGCGACTTCCAGCGGCACGCCGTCGCAAGCGCGCTGCACTTCGAGGAAGAGGTCTTTCACGCGGGAGTTAAACAAGTCCGGCGCCACGCCCCGGAAGAGCGAGGCGACCTTCACGCGGTTGTTCACATACACGCCCGCCGCGCTGGCCCCGATGGCGTCCACGCGCGGGAGGTGCGCGGCGGCCTTGCGGATCGAGTGCATGATGCCGTCGAAGTGATACTGCGGGTCGGGATGGAAGTAGGGATCCCAGACCGTCTCCTCGCTAAAAACGACCTTGCCGTCCTGCACGGCGGCGACCTTCCGATCGCTGCCGCCGAGATCGAAGCCGATGCGGCAGCCGTCGAGATGGCGCCCGAGGGCCTGCACGTTCGCGCGCTCCGAGGGGAGGCTCGCGGCGTCGCACGCGACGGCTTCGAGAGGCCGCTCATAGACGCGTTCGCCGATGAGGTTCGAGTCGAAGCGGCCCGTGGGCGTGTCGCGGAAGTGGGCCTGGAGTTGCGTCGCGAGCTCCTGCGGCCCGGCCAGGTGGAAGCGCCAGCCGCCGCGTTGCCACAGCAGGAACTTCGCAAGCCGTTCGACGTGGCTGAAGTTCGCCGCCGCCAGCGCGTGGCCGACGGGCGCGACTTCCGTGCGGTGGTGGAAGACCGAGCCGTCCGCCTGTTCCAGCGCGAGCGTGACAGGCACGGCCTGGCCGGTGGCGCGCACGGCGTCACGGAAGGCGTGGTCGGCGAGGACGGCGGGGCGGAAGGCCGGGTCGAGCACCGGCGTGCGGCGCGGGGCGACGAGCGGGAGGCCACGGTTGATGTTCATGCGCGCCGGTTGTAGCGGTGCCCGGGGCGCGGTTCAAGGCGGCGTCTGGCCGGGCCGGGTGAACCGCTCGAACTGCTTTGTCTCCGGGTGGAAGGCGAAGAGCTCCGCCGTGGCGATCTCAAAAAACCAGCCGTGCAGATGTAGGGAACCGTTGGCCAGCCGGGTTTGCACCACCGGGTAGGTCTTCAAGTTCTCGATGGCGAAGAGCACGTTCTCCTCGGCGGCCAAGTTCACGCGCGCGTCCGCTTGGAGGTGCTGATAGCCGCGCGCGATCAACTCCTGCACGGGCCGGGCGACCTGGAGCCATTCCGCCAGATGCGGGGTCAGGCTTGGCTGCGGCACGCCTTCGAGCAGCGCCTGCATCGCGCCGCACTGCGAGTGGCCGCACACCACGATGTCGCTGACTTCGAGGGTGGCCGCGGCGAACTCGATCGCGGCGGCGGTGGAGTTCGTGCTGCCCGTCGCGCTCGAAGGTGGAACGATGTTGCCGACGTTTTTCACGACGAACAAATCGCCCGGCTGGCTCTGCGTGATGAGTTCCGCCAGCACGCGCGAGTCCGAGCAGGTGATGAACAGCGTGTGCGGCTTCTGGCCGTCGCGGGACAGCCGCTGGAACAGGCCGCGATACGCGCCGAACTCTTCGGATTGGAAGCGGTGAACGCCTTCGATTAGCCGCTGCATGATGGCGCCGACTGTGACGGCTGGGCGCCGCACGCGCCAAGGAAAACAGTGTTGGGAGCAACGCTGGGGCGCATCCTCACCCGGCCCCGAAGTAGTGGGGCAGCCGTCCCGGCTGTCCTCGTCCGGCAACCGTTCCGGTTGCCGTGGCCACGGCGGGCGAGACGCCCGCCAGACAGCCGCAGGGGGACGCCTGCGCCACTATCGGCGGCGGTTGACGGCCCGCACTGGCAGCCCCAGATTTCGCGCACTCAAACCCGATGCCACACGAACTGAAACTCAAGGCAGGCGATCTCGCTCCAGCCTTCACGGCGCAGACGGATGGCGGCCGGACCGTCTCGCTCGCGGACTTCACGGGCCGCCCCGTCATCCTCTACTTCTACCCGCGTGACGACACGCCGGGCTGCACGAAGGAGGCCTGCGCCTTCCGCGACGCCTTCGCGGACTTCACCCGCAAGGGCGCGGCCGTCCTCGGCGTCAGTGCCGACTCGGTGAAGGCGCACGACAAGTTCATCAAGAAGTTCAACCTGCCATTCCCGCTCCTCGCGGACGAGGACAAGCTAATCGTCGAAGCCTACGGCGTGTGGGGCGAGAAGAGCTTCCTGGGCCGCCGCTATCAGGGCATCCACCGCGTCACCTTCCTCATCGGCGGCGACAGTCGCATCCAGAGAATCTGGCCGAAGGTGAAGCCGGTGGAACACGCGGCGGAAGTGCTGGCCGCGCTGGGTTAGCCCCAGCTCGCGAGGGAAATTCCCTTTTCGCCTGTCGTCCCCGTCCCTAAGCTCAGCCCAGACACTATGCCCAAGCAACTCGCCGAGATGCTCATCCAGTCCGTCACGATGGAGCTGCCGGACACCAAGACCCTTCGCCTCCAGTGGCCGGCGGGCTACGACGTGGACTTCAAGACCGGGCAGTTCATCACGCTCTATTGGCCGGACACGCCCACCTACAAGCGCGCTTACTCGCTGAGTTCCTGCGCGCTGGACCGGGGTTTCTACGAAGTCACCGTCAAGCGTGACGGCAAGATGGGCACGCGCCTCGTGGACTGGGCCAAGCCCGGCGACAAGCTCTTCGTCATCGAACCCACCGGCAAGTTCCTCCCCGTCTTCGACCCGCCGGGCAAGCACCTCGTCTGCATCGCGGGCGGCAGCGGCGTGACGCCCTTCCGCGCCTTCGCCCGCGAGGCCACGCGCCGCCAGCTCGACACCCACATCACGATCCTCTACACGGTTCGCACGACCAACGACATCATCTTCCGCGAGGAGTTCCAGCAGCTCGAACAGGAGAACGAGCACCTCGACTTCTACGTGACCTGCACCCGCCTGCATCCCGACGACCCGTGGAGCGGTCGTCGGGGTCGCATCACCGCCGAGTGGGTCAAGGAACACTTCCACGACCCGGCGAACACGGTCTTCTACGCCTGCGGCACGAACGAACTGGTCGAAGCCACCGAGCGCCTCGTGCTAGACGAACTCAAGCTCGCGAAGGAGCAGATGAAGACGGAGAAGTGGGGCTGACCCCAACTCAGAACTAACAACCCAGAACTCGAAACCGCTCCCGAATGCACCGCGACATCCTCTTCCTCCTCAAGCACGATTTCCCCGACGGCCCCGGCGCGGCTTACTACTGTCCCGAGTGCGCCCAGCTCAACGGCGTGCTCGCCTGCTACCCGCAGCTCCGCCATGTGCTGGACGTGCGTTACGTGGATTTTCCGCGCCCTCGGGCGGAAATCCTCTCGCTCATCGGCGAGGCGAATCAGAGCTGTCCCGTCCTCATCATCGCCGACGGCCCGCCCGCGCACGTGCGGGACGTCGAGTTGCCCACGGTGAACGGCCTGCACTTCGTCGCCGGCGCGACGGCGATTGGGAATTACCTCTCGCAGGTGCATGGCGTGGGCCGGCCGCACTGAAGCCGACCGACGGGACGCGTGGCTTGACGATCCGTCGGGCCGCGCGCAGGGTCGCCTCAGGAATCAACGTCAACCCAAACCAACCATGACTCATCAACCTCACTCCTGCTTCCGGCTCGGCTGCCTCACCCTTTGGCTGCTGGGCGCATCCCTCAGCCACGCCCAAAACGGCACGATCCGGGACACCGCCGGGTTCTTCACCGAGCCCGCCAAAGCCGAGGCCAGCCGCCACGTCGCCGAGCTTGGGCGGCGCTTCCGCAAAGACCTCGTGGTCGAGACCTTTAAGGAAATTCCCGAAACGCTCCGGCAGGGCGTGAACCTGCAAGACAAGCCGGCGGTGAACCGGCTCTTCGAGCAGTGGACCGTGCAGCAAGCCCGCCAGCTCAAGGTCAACGGCATTTACATCCTGCTCAACAAGGAGCCCGCCCATCTCCAGATCGTCGTGGGCAACGCAACGCAACACGACGCCTTCACGCTCAAGGATCGGGACGCGCTCGCCAGCCTGATGCTGGGCAAGCTGCGTGCCCAACAGAACGACGCGGCCTTGCTGGAAGGCGTGAACTTCGTCACCACCACGATGGCCGGCCATGCCACCGCCCGCACACGGCCCCAGCCGGCGGCGGCGACGAGTTCGGGTGAAGGCTGGGGTTCGATGGGCACCATCCTCGCGGTGCTGCTCGGTTTAGCCGTCGTCTGGATGGTGGTCGGGCTGTTCCGTTCCATGGCCGGCGGGGGCGGCGCGGGGGCGGGCGGGGGCGGCGCGGTTTCCAGCGGCGGCGGTTTCTTCAGCTCGCTGCTCGGCGGGATGTTTGGGGCGGCGGCGGGGATGTGGCTCTACGACCAGTTCTCGGGCCACCACGGTTCCGCCTGGGGATCGGAGCAGGATCAGGGCAGCAGCGGGGAGGGCGGGTTCTCCGGCCGGGACAGCGATTACTCCAGCTCGGGCGGCGATTTCAGCAGCGGCTCCGGCGGCAGTGACTCGGGTGGCGGCGACTCGGGTGGTGACTCCGGTGGGGGAGACTTCTGATTTGGTTCAGCGCCGTCTGGCCGGCTCACGGCGGCGTGGGCTTCAAGTATTTCGCCAACTCCCGTAACGCGATCACCCGGCAGCCCTTCTCCTTGAGGTGCGCTAGGTAACGCTCGAACTTCGCGGGATCGGTGTTCACCCACGGATGCTTGAGGTCCGGCACGCCATGAAAGGTCATCACTGCGACCTTGCCCGCCTTGGCCAGCGCCACCGCCGCCTTGAACTGCTCCAGGGTCGAGTCGGGCTTGCCATCGAACGCCTGCGGCAGCGTCAGCGGGTCGTCGGTGAGCGGGTCGAAGGCCCGAGCCCCGCCCGCCCGGGCCAACTGGTAGCCGCGCGCCCGCAGTAGTTGCACCGCCGCCGGGCTGCTCTGGTAGCCCGGATAGCAGAAGCTCGTCGGCCGGCGGATGCCGTGGGCGGTGCATTGCTGCTCAATGTATTCCACGTCCGCAGCGACCTGCTCCGGGGTCTGCCGAGGCACCGCGGCGTGGTGCCGCGTGTGGTTGCCAATCTCAAAGCCAGCGGCATCGAGCGCCTTGATTTGCTCCCACGTCAGGTAGTGCGTCTTGTCCGTGGTGAACTCGAAACCCTCGGTGATGAAGAAGGTCGCGCCGAAGCCGTATTGCTTGAGGAGCGGCGCGACGTAGGTGGCATGGCTGGCCACGGAGTCGTCGAAGGTCAGCACCACCAGGCGGTCAGGCACCAGCGGGCGGTCCCCCGCGATGCCGAGTGCGGCCAACCCCAGCAGCACCGCGCCCCAGAAGTTCCTCATCGGCGCACGCGTCACTTCGCCGCCGACTTCGCCTTCAGGGCGTTCGTCTTGGCCCACCGGGCCTTGACGGCGGCGATGATGTTGGCCCGGCCTTGCGCGCTCATGGCCCGCTTCTTCTGCTTCGGGGCCGGGGCCGCAGCGGGGGCCGGGGCCGCGCCTGACTTGGGCTTCAACTTGGCCCAACGCGCTTGCTGGGACGCGCGCATCTTCGCCTTGGTGGCGGCGCTGAAGGTGCGCTTGCCCACCGGCGCGGCCGCCGCTGGTGACGGGGTCGCCACCGGCACCGGGGTTGCCGTTGCGCCGAGCGCGCGATCAATCGCGGCGAGCCGAGTTTGGATTTGGTTGCGCTCCTGAGCGAGCGAGCTGCGGAGGGCGAGGAACTGGTCAACGTCAGATTTCATGGCGCGGAGTGTAGACTGGGGCGGGAGCGTGACAAGTCTGGACAACGGAGCCGACCGACAATTGCTCTCGGCTATCGCTTCGGCTGCGTGCCGGGAACAGCGGT
>JAYTIO010000774.1:0-5533 GCA_043731805.1 Pedosphaera sp.
GAGGGAGAAAGCGTTCATTGCTCGCTGCCGGCTGCGTTCCACCGAACGCGTCTGTCCGCACTCGCAGTTCACTCCGCCTCCTCACGTCGGCGGCTACGGACGCATTGCTCATGGCGCGGCGAGGCGGCGGTAATACTCCTTCACTACCTGCTCGTAGCGCGGCAGGACGGGGCCGGCGGGTTCGTCGAGGATGCGACCGCGCACCTGCTGGTTGCGCGGCAGGCTGGGCTGGAAGCCTGTGTTCGCCCGCTGGAACACGCGCGCCTCCGAGCGCAGCCGGTCCAGCAACTCCTGCTGCGTGCGGAAGGTCTCGGCCGTCGGCGCTTCGCGGAGCTTCTCCAAATTCTGGTTGAGCTGGGCGATGAGGTCGTCGAGGTGGTCGGTGGGCAGGTAGAGATTCTTCAACTCCTTGCGCAACGCGTTCGCGCGCTCGATGAGCTGCTTATGGTCGCCGTCGAGGTCGCGCAAGAGCGCGGCCACCTTCGGGTCGAGCGGCTTGCCCTGGCGCTCGACGATGTGATTTACCGCCTGCGGCTTTTGCATCCGGTCGGCGAACTTGTCCTGCCACTCGCCCTTGTTCGCGAGGCTGAACTTCGTGTCGTCGGACTCGACGCGCTTGCCGCCGATGCCGGTGGACTGGTCCCTCTGCATGTCATCGGTCTTCTTCTCCTTGAGCACGCCGTCCTGATCGGGCGCCTCGAACTGCCCCTCCTGCACCTTGTCGCGCCCGCGCATGTTCGGCGACTCGCTGCCGGCGACCTTGCCGTAAGACCGCGCCCCCTGCCGCCCGGTGGCCGACATGCCGCCGATGTTCGTCGTGGGCGGCTTCTTGTTGCCCGTGGTGGACGTCGCACCGCTGGAGTTCATCCGGCCCGCCAGCTTGCCCACCTCGCCGGGGTCGGCGGAAATCAAGCCGGAGTTCACCGAGAGCGAGTCGAACTTCTCCCCCATTTCATCGGCTTCATCGAGGAGCTTGCCGATGAGGTCATCAATCTTGTCGGGCACCAAGGGCGCGACCATCGCATTCGGCGGCAGATTGTCCGGCGAAAGCTTTTTGGTCGCCTCGGCCTTCGTGCCCAGTGTCAGCACGGACACATCCGTCCGCGCGTCGCTCTCCACCGTCTTCATCGCGGCGGCGAGTGCGGCGGAGATGGGCGGCATGGCGGTCTTGTCGAGCGACTCGTTGGCCGCCTGCTTTTTACCCGCTGCCGTCTCGCGCATCTCCACCACCTGGCTGATGTTCGCGAGGTCTTGGCGGAAGGTCTCGGTGGCCACACCGGAGCCGGGCATCATCTTCTCCAAGGCTTTCTGAGCGGCCAACTGCGACGCCTTCAATTCCAGCTCCTTCATCGCGCGAGCCATCGCCTCGGCCCCGGCCTGCTTGAGCTTCGCGTGAATGTCTGCGAGTGCCGTCGCGGCCTTGGTCTGCGCGGCGGCTGCGGTGGACCAACGGCCCGGTGTCAGCTCGGCCACCGCCTGTTGCAACGCGGTCTTGGCTCCGCTGGAATCCAGCGCGACCGCCGCCGCCGTGAACGCCTGGCCCAGCGGCGCATCCACCGGCGTCACGCGCTCGCCCACGCCGCCCAGCGCCGTCTGCGCGAGGCCGGCCAGCATCAGCACCTTCGCCTGCCGCGCGGCGGCGGACTTCGCGGCGAGCGGGGCGGCGGGCTTGCCGGCCTGCGCGGCGGACTCGTCGCGCAACGCCAACTCGCGGTCGGCGAGCATCTTCAGGAAGGGCGTCATGTTCGCCAGTTCCCAGTTCTGCCGGAACGCCGCGTATTGCCCGAGCATTTCGTTGAGGCTCGCGATAGTCCGCTCCGCCGTGAACCGCGCCTCGGCCAGCGCGGCGCGCTTCGCGGGCGGCGTGTCCTGCGTCGCCACGCTCTCCAGCACGCGCGTCATCCGCACCATCTCCGTGTCGGCCAGCATCCCGAGCGAGAAGCGCAGCGTGCCCACGGCGGAGACGAAGTTGCGCGCCGTCGCGCCCGCTGTCTGCCGCAATTGCTCCTGCGTCTTCGCGCCGTCGCGCATCGCGGCGGCCAGCGCGTCGAGATTCTTCGTGTCGTCCCAGCGCACGCCGGACGCGGGGTCGAACTTCTGCATCCAACTTGCCGCCAGCGCGACGCCCTGCTGCTGCCGCGTGATGAGCTGCTTGAGGTCCGCTTCCGACTGGAGGATTTGCTCGTAGAGGACTTGGAAGACCGTGCCCTCGCCCCCGATGAGCAGCGTGTAACTCTCGCCCGTCGTCCACGCGTCGGCCTTGGCCGGGTCGGCATCGCCCGCCCGCAAGGCGACCTCCACGCGTTCGCCCTCGACCGCGCCGAGCGACGCGATGGCGAGAGAGAAGTCGGACTTGAACTCGCGGGGGAGCGGCGCGGGGCGTGGTCCGGTGGATTGAGAGACGGTGGGAAGTGCGGGGCCGTTCTCCCTCACCCCAGCCCTCTCCCGCTGGGCGAGGGAGCCTGCTCCGCCGCTCTTCGGTGAGCCGGACGGCCCGCTACCACCGACCGCTGTCGAACTTTCTTCCTCTCCCAGCGGGAGAGGGCCGGGGTGAGGGAGAACGCGTGCTTCCGCCGGGGACGCTCCATTGGAAACTGTGGCTTGAGTCCAGCCGGCCTGCGGCCAGACAGCCACTGAGTGCCACTCCGGGTCCGCCGTCGTCGCGTTGGTCGCGCCCTTGGTGGGTGCGGCGGCGGCGGTCACGCGGCGGGCGAACAAGCCGACTTCGCTCAGGCCGTAGTCATCGCTCGCCGAGAGCTTCAGCGGCAGGACGGAGCCGAGTTGCACCTCAGTCTGCTTGTCGAGGCCGCTGAGGGCGAGCTGCGGCGGTTGGTCCGGCAACACGCGCAGGCCATAGCGTAGGCTCGGGCCGGGCGCCTGCTTCCCGCGCTGCACGCGGACTTGGTAAGCAGCCACTCCGGCGAACGCGAGTTCGCCGCTGAACTCCGTCGGACTGAGGCGACGCAGCGCGATCTGGCGCGGCGCGGCTCCATTCGTAGCGCCCTTGGCGAGGCCGCTGTCCAACAAGAGGACGGCCTGGTCCGCCGGTTGATCCAGCACGAAGGTCAGCGCGGCGCGCGTGCCGTGGAGCGCTTCGAGGTCGCCGCCGCTGGTCTCGATTTTCTGCGGCGCGACACGCGTGTAGTCGGGCAAGTGGAGCGTGGCGCGGACGAGATTCACCTGCGGCGGCAGCGGGACTTCGATGGTGTGAACCGGCGTCGTGAAGTCGCCGCCGGTCACGGTGTAGGTGAGCGAGCGTTGGAGGTTCGGGAAGATGTAATCCACCGCCATCGCGCCGGGCGGGACCGGCACTTGAATCACCGTGCTCGTCTCGCCGATGACCTGCCTCACCGCGAGCCGCGCCGGACGTTCACCGACGATGCGCACGCGCACGCGCACCGTGCTGCCGGGCGCGGTCTGCACATCGCCCGGCTCGACCGTGAGCAACGTGCGGTAGAGCGGGGCAATTTGCGCGAAGGGCTGGAAGAGGCGAGACGCGGCGTTGGTGAAGTGCTGCTGCTTGAAGACGTAGAACCCGACGCCAATGGCAATCATCAGCCCCGCGACCGCGAGCCGAATCAAGGCCGGGCGCAGCTTCGCGGCCTGCTGGAGATGGAGCGCCTTGAGCGACGCGTAGTTCTCCCGCAGCACCGCCGGGCCGTAGTCGCTGCCGCCGCTGCCGGCCTCGCGGGAGATTTGTAGGCTGTTGATGAGTCGGTTGCTCGTGCCCGGCGACTGCTGCTCGATGGCCAGCGCGACCTGGTCCTCGGTCAGCCGGACTTCACACCAACGCCGCCAGAGCCAGCGCCCGAGCACCACCAGCACGGCGAAGAACAGCGCGCTCGTCGCCACGCGCCCCCAGCGCGGCAGATGCACGAGGATGTCGAGCGAGAAGACGACCCAGAGGTAAGCCAACGGCGCGGCCACGAGCACGGCGAGCATCTCCAGCGCAAGCAGCCGCTTCCACCGCCGCGTGTTGCGCTGCACGAGCTGCTGAAGCTCGCGGAGCAAGTCCGGCGCGGGCGGGGCGGGGGAGTTGAGCGCGGGGTTGGTCACGGTGTTTTCGGCAGCGGCTTCGGAGAACGGCAGACGGGAGGTCAAGGAGCCTTCTTCAGTGGCGAATTACTTTGCCGCCTTAACGCCTTCGACCTTGAGCAGCGAGTAGGGGTAGATCGTCGTCGCGTAGATCGTGCCGTCGCGTGCGACGATCAGGCCCATGATGACGTGCAGCGGCGTGAGCGTGCCGTCGGGCAGCGTGTGGTAGCCGTGGCGCGGCCGCAGCGAGCCGTCGGGGTTCTTCGCCTGCACGCCCTTGAAGTCGAAGAAGTCTGGGTTCGACACGGTGAACACGCCGAGGTCCTGCATCGAGTCCTTCGACTTCTTCGGGTCGTGGCGGACGAGGTGGTGCAGGTAGCCCGCGCCGAAACCCGTCTTGTTGTCCACCCGCACCGCCGAATAAACGCGGCCGTCTGGGCCGAGGGCGATCGAACCGCGCGAGTCGGGATGCACGCCGGCGATGCGGTCGCCCAGGCTGGTGGCGACAGCGGCCTTGCCCTCCTTGCCCGTGAGGTCCACGCGGAACATGCGGAGGTCGTTGAGCAGTTGCAGATAGGCGGTCTTGCCATCGGGCGTGATGCGCCAGTCGGGGTGAACTCGATTCGTGCCGGCGACCTCGGCGAAGGGCTTGCCACCGACGAGCAACGGGTCCACGGAGACCTTGTCGGTCTTGGGATTGTAGCGCGCGACTTGGTAATCCTTCGTGATGGCCGTGCCCCGGCCTTGCGCGTCAATCAGCGTGTTCGGTTGGTCGCGTAGGATGGGGCCAAGCTCGCGAAACTTCTTCGTCTTCACGTCGTAGAGCATCCAGTGCTGCTCCTCGCAGGTGACGACGTAAATCAGCCCGCGCGCCTCGTCCGCCGTCACGTCAATCACGCCTTCGCCTTCCTTCGCGCCGGCAGGCTTGCTCTCGATGGGCATCGGCATGCCGAGGTTTTCGGACGTGTCGGTCGCCGGGTCATAGACGATCACGTAACCGCCGCGATAGGTCGGGATGGTCTCGCCGCGCTTCAACGCCGCCTTCTCCTCGGCGGTCGGATAACCCTGTTTCGTGCCGACGTAGATTTTGCCGGAAGGGCCGACGAAGTTGCGCGTGTGCAGCTTGGACTGCGCGGCGTAGCCCGTGGGCGTGAGCGGGAGGCCGACCAACTTGTGGACATCGAGGACGATGCGGAGCTTCTCGTTGGCGGGGTCGAACTCGACGAGGAAGGCGTTGCGCCCGTAGGCAGCGGTGCCGATGTAAATTTTTCCGTTGCGCCCCTCGCACAAAGAGAAATAGCCCGACTCCTCCGTGGTCGTCTCCGGCGGGATGTGGAACGCCTTCGACGGGACGTAGGTGAAGGGCGCGGTGGCGGGGCGTGCGACCGTCGGGGCGAGGACTAGGCAGGCGAGTGCGAGCAGGGCGAGGTGTTTCATGGGTTGGGGATTTTTTGCAGGTGCGTTGGACGTGGAGATCGGCTGTAAAATTTCAAGCTCA
>JAYTIO010000775.1:0-19216 GCA_043731805.1 Pedosphaera sp.
TTTCGCGACCTACCCATCCGGCGCAAATTGACGCTGGGCATTGCCGCCACCAGCTTCATCCCGCTGGTCATCGCGGGGTTGCTGGTCGTCACCTACGGCTTCGTCAGCCAGCGCTCCGCCGCCGTGCGGGATCTGCGCGGGATGTGCGAGACGCTGGCCGTGGGGGCCCGGGCGCAATTGGAATTCAAGGACCCCAAGCGGGCGGCCGAGACGCTGGCGACGCTGAAAGGCCGGCCCCAGGTCATGGCCGCCGCGCTGTTCACCCCGGATGGCCAGCCGTTCGCGACCTACCAGCGGCCCGGCCTGGCGGGCTTTCAGTTTCCGACCCGCCTTGTGCCCGGCCCCACGTTCACTTCGGACACGCTGGATTACGTGCATCCCATCGGCGGGGCGGAGGATGTGGTCGGACATCTCTTCGTGCAGTCGGACCTCCAGATGCTCTACGCGCCGCTGCCCCGCATCGCGCTCATCGTCGGCTCGGTCATGGCCGGGCTGCTGGCGGTGACGTGGTGGCTGTCCGGGCAGTTCGAGAGCGCGATCTCCCGGCCGCTCCTCGCCCTGACTGGCACGGCGCAGAAGGTGCAGACGAGCCGGGACTATTCCGTGCGCGCGACCAAGGAGGGGGAGGACGAGATCGGCCAGTTGACCGATGCGTTCAACCAGATGCTCACGGGCATCGAGGAGGCCGCCCGTGCTTTGAACTGCGTCAACGCCAGTCTCCAGGGCGAAGTCCAGCAACGCGAGCGGGTGGAGGAGGCGCTGCGGCAATTGAACGAAACGCTGGAGCAGCGCGTGGCGGACCGGACCGCCGCCGCCGAGGCCGCCAGCCGCACGAAGAGCGAGTTCCTCGCCAACATGAGCCACGAGCTGCGCACGCCGCTCAACTCCGTCATCGGTTTCGGCAACATCCTGCTCAAGAACAAGGCGGGCAACCTGCGGGCGGAGGACATCGCCTTCCTTGACCGCATCCTCGCCAACGGCAAACACCTGCTGGGCCTCATCAACGAGATCCTCGACCTCTCGAAGATCGAGGCGCGCAAGGTGGACCTGGAGCTTGCGCCGGTGGCGCTGGACCAACTGGTGAACGAAGTCATCGCCACCCAGGAAGTCCAGTTGCGCGGCCGGCCCGTCAAGCTCGTGGCGGATTTGCCGCCCAAGGTCGCGCCGCTCCAGACCGACGCCACGCGGCTCAAGCAGGTGCTCATCAACCTCGTCGGCAACGCCCTCAAGTTCACCGAAGCCGGCAGCGTCACCGTGCGCCTGCTGGTGCATCCCAAGACCCTGCGCCCCCGCCGCCTCGAAGTGGTGGACACCGGCATTGGCATCCCCTTGGACCGGCAGGCCGCCGTCTTCGAGGCCTTCCAGCAGGCGGACTCCGGCACCGCCCGCAAATACGGGGGCACCGGCCTGGGGCTGACGATCTCCCGCGCCCTCTGCGAGCTGCTCGGGTGCCGGCTCGGCCTCCAGAGCGAGCTGGGGCGGGGCACCACGTTCACCGTCACATTTCCGGTGGCGGACGGAGTGGTGATCGAGCCCCTCAAGAAAAAACCCGGCGGCGACACGACCTTCCTGCCCCGGCTCTACCCGGCCAAGACGGTGGCCCCCAAGCGCCTCTCCGGCCCCCGGCTGGTGCTCGTCATTGACGACGAGGCGGACTCCCGCGACCTGCTGGCCAACCTGCTGGAGGAGTGCGGCTGCCAGGCCGTCACCGCTGACGCCGGCCAGCGCGCGCTGGTGGATGCCCGCAAGCTGAAGCCGGACTTGATCCTGCTGGACTTGATGATGCCCAGCATGAACGGCTGGCAGGTCCTGCAATCCCTCAAGGCCGACGCGGAGCTGAAGCACATCCCGGTGGTCATCGCCAGCATCGTGGCCCGTGAGAACCAAGGTTCCATCATCGGCGCGGTGGACCTGCTGCAGAAGCCCATCGCGCGCGAGGACTTGCAGCGCGTGCTCGGCACGCGGCTGCGGCCCAAGGTGCTGGTGGTGGAGGATAACGACTACGACCAGCACATCTTCGCCAGCGGGTTGGCCGCCGAGGGCATCGAGTATCGCATGGTCAGCACCGGTCGTGAAGCGCTGGCCGCCGTGGAGCAGTTCACCCCCGACCTCATCCTACTGGACTTGTTGCTGCCCGAGATGGATGGGATGGAATTTCTCCAACGCCTGCGCCAGAACCCGCTCCACGAGGACCTCCCAGTCTTCATCGTCACCGCCAAGGAACTGTCGGCGGCGGAGACCGAGCGGCTCCATCAGCAGGCCCGCATCATCTTCCGCAAGTCCGGCGACTTGGCCGTGGACTTCAAACGCTTCCTCACCCGCTCCGTCTTCCCGGCGATGCCCGCCGCCGGCCGGCCGCCCCCGGCTCCACCCATCAACGGCCCCGCGCCCAAACCCGCATGAGCGAAACCGCTGAATTTGATCCGGGGGCCATCCTCCGCCTGCGCCGGTTGGGCAGCGCCGACTTCACCCGCGAGATGATTGACCTCTTCCAGCGCCTGGCGGAGCAGAAGCTCGCCGCCGCCCGCCGCGCCCTGGAGGCCGGGGATCTCCAGGCCCTCGCCGACGCCGTGCATCCGCTCAAGTCCAGTTCCGGCGGGATCGGCGCGCGCGCTATGTTCGAGCTTGCCACCCGCATTGAACTCCTGTCCCTTCGCGGCGAGCGCGAGTCGCTGCCGCAGTTGGTGGCCAAATTAGAAGCCGCCTTTGCCCGGGTCAAACCCAGCCTCGCCACGGCCCGAGAAACTGTCGCCCCATGAAACACTGCATCGCCGTCGTCGAGGACAATCCCGACAACCGACTTCTGCTCCACGTCCTGCTGAACGACCTTTACGACGTGACCGAATACATGGACGGCTTCGAGGCCGTCGCCCGCATCCCCCTGGCTCCGCCCTCCCTTGTGCTGCTGGACGTGTCGTTGCCCGGCATGGATGGGTTGGCGGTGCTGAAGCAACTCCGGGCGAACTCCGTGGTGGGGCGCGTGCCCGTCATCGCCCTCACCGCCCACGCCATGACCGGCGACCGGGAACGGTTCCTCGTCGCGGGCTTCGATGACTACGTCAGCAAGCCCATCGTGGACGAACAACTCCTGTTCGCCGCCATTGCCCGCCATCTGCCCGCCGAGTGAACGGCGACGGCGCGGGATCACCCCTCGCAAATCTTCACGCCCTGCGGAAGCGATGCCCGCGCGCTGCCGGAGCCCTTCAGGCTACGCCGCCTTGAAGCTCACCTGCTCCGCCGCCGGCACCGCCAGCCGGGCCTTCGCCTGCGCGACGGTGTTCGCCACGGTCAGGCCGTATTTGTTGCGGAGGTAATCCACCGTGCTGGCGTGCTCGATGAACTGGTCCGGCCAGCCGATGCGCGCGACGGGTGTCGTGATGTGCTGATCGGCGAAGTGCTCCAGCACCGTGCTGCCGTAGCCGCCCATGAGGACGTGGTCTTCCAACGTGATGACGAGGTCGGCGGCGCGGCCAAAGAACTCGTGCGTGCCCGCGTCAATCGGCTTGGTCCAGCGCGGGTTGATGACGGCGACATCGTAGCCCTCGGCGGCGAGTTGGTCGGCGGCTTTCTTCGCGATGCCGTGCATCTGGCCGAGGCCGAACAGGGCAACTTTCTTACCGCCGCTGTTGGCAAACTGCCGCGTGATCTCAGCCTTGCCAACTTCGAGCAGCGCGGGCGTTTCTTTGATCGGCACGCCCTCGCCGTTGCCGCGCGGGTAGCGGATGAAGGTCGGGTGCTTCTGAAGCGTGCAGGTGAACATCATGTCCGCGAGTTCATCCTCGTCCTTCGGCGACATGGCGATGACGTTGGGCAGGCAGCGCAGGTAGGCGATGTCGAAGAGGCCGTGGTGCGTGGGGCCGTCGTTGGCGCTCAAGCCCGCGCGGTCCATGCAGAAAATCACCGGCAAGTCCTGCAAGCACACGTCGTGATGGATGCAGTCGTAGGCGCGCTGGAGGAAGGTCGAGTAAATCGCCACAACCGGGTGGAAGCCCATCGTGGCCATGCCGGCGGCGAAGATGACGCCGTGCTCCTCCGCGATGCCGACATCGTAGTAGCGGCTGGGCATGGCCTTCTCCAAGTGCTTCAGGCCCGTGCCCGTGGGCATGGCGGCGGTGATGCCGACGAGCGTGGCGTCCTTCTGGCAGAGCTTCACGAGCGTCTGGCCGAACACGTCTTGATAGGCCGGCGGCGTGCCGGGCTTGGCCGGGGGCGTCTCGCCGGTCTCGGCGCAGTAGGGTCCAAGGCCGTGGAACTTCTCGGGGTGCTTGACCGCCGCGTCGAAGCCCCGGCCCTTTTTGGTGAGCACATGCAGCACGATGGGATAGTCACAGTTCTTCGCGAACTCCAGCGCCTCGACGAGCAGCGGCAAATCATGACCGTCAATCGGCCCGAGGTAGCGCACGCCCAACTCCTCGAAGATGAGGCTGCTGCCGAAGCCGCCGCGTCCATCATCCTCGTCGCTCACCGGGTTGTGGCGAAGCGTGACTTCCTTCACGACACCCTTCACCGCCGCCTCCACCTTCTGGCCGATCTTGTAAGTGATTTCGCCGCGCGGCAGCCGGCGCATGAAGGACTCGAAGTCCTTCTGGAGCTGGTTGTAGGTCGGGTTGGTGATGAGCTTGTTGAGGTAGCCAGAAATCGCGCCGACGTTCTTCGCGATGGACCACTCATTGTCGTTCAGGATGCCGATGAACTTCTTGGTCGTGTGCGCGATGTTGTTCAGCGCCTCGAAGGACACGCCGTTGGTCAGCGCCGCGTCGCCGAAGACGCAGACGACGTGCTCGTCGCTCTTGCGCTGGTCGCGCGCGGCGCACATCCCGAGGGCGGCGGAAAGCGCCGTGCCCGCGTGGCCCGCGCCGAAGCTGTCATGCTCGGACTCCGAGCGGAGGGCGAAGCCGTTCAAGCCGTCCGTCTGGCGGATGGTGTGGAAGCGGTCCTTGCGGCCCGTGAGCAGCTTGTGGACATAGACCTGATGGCTCACATCCCAGACGAATTTGTCCTTCGGCGTGCTGAAGACGCGGTGCAGTGCGATGGTGAGTTCCACCACGCCGAGGTTCGGCCCGAGGTGGCCGCCGGCCTTGGCGAGCTTGGTGATGAGTTCACCACGGATGTCTGCCGCGAGTGAAATCAGTTGCTCGGGCGTGAGTTTCTTCACGTGCTCTGGGCTGTCCACCATATCGAGGTATCGGTTCATAGTTTGCAAAAATCACTGCAAGAGCAGGATAAGGATTAGGAGCAGGAAAGGCGCTTCAACCGCTTGCTCCTAATCGTAATCCTAATCCTCCGCCCCCACCGCCACCGGCTTGAGTTCAAACACGCCGCCGGCCTTCTGCTCAAGCTGCTTCACCTTCAACTCCGCCTCGGCCAGCTTGGCCTGGCAGACCGCCGCGAGCCGCGTGCCCTCGGCGTAACGCGTGAGCAGGCTCTCCAACGGCAAGTCCTGCGACTCCATCGCTTCCACGATGGCTTCGAGCTTCTGGAGCGCCTCCTCGAAGGGCTGGTCTGCCACCGGGGGAGTCGTCGCAGTGGCTGGGGCAGCTTTCGACATTGGGCGGACGGTAGGGGAAACCGGGCGCGGGCGTCTAGCCCATATCCGAGCCGGGGGTGCCAGGGCGCAGCTTGACCGCGTGGCTCAAGGTGGCCAACCCCGCGCCGGTCGGGGGGCGCGGCGTTTACGCCGCTGAGGGCTGAACCTGAAATGAGCGTTTGAATCACCCTGATCCCCCCACCCTTCTGCGGCCTGAATGCCACGCTGAAAAGAAGCGCCCGGTTGCCAGGAGGGCCGGGCCGCAAGGCGTCGGTGGTGACCAGCCCAGCAGGTCGCCGCCCGGCGTAGCCGTTCGCCAGGAAGTCGCACTGCCGACCCTCGACGCCGCCCAGCCCGCCCGTTAGGATGACGCCCGATGCGTCATTTCAGAGCTGTCTTCGCGTTCGGCTGGCCTTACATGGGCCGGTATCAGAGCCGGCTGTGGCTGGGCGTGTTGTGCGGGGTGCTGTTCGGGTTGTCGAACGCGAGTTTCATCTGGGCAATCAAGACCATCTTCACGCGGCTGGACCCGAAGCCCTCGGTCGCGGCGGCGGCCACACTGCCCAACCCCGTGGTGGCGGCTCCGCTGGCGGCCGCGCTTGCCGGGTGGCGCGGGCACGTGGAGGCGACGATTGATCCGTGGCTGCCCTTGGCGGGCCGGGCGATTGATGCTCGGCAGATGCTCGGCGGTTTTTTCCTGCTGCCGGTGCTGGTGGGCTTGCGCGGAATGCTGAGCTACTTCAGCACGTATTGCATGTGCTGGGTCAGCGAGCGGGTGATGGCGGACTTGCGGGCCGACGTGCTCATGAAGCTGAACTCGCTCTCGCTGGACTTCTTCAACCGCTCGACGATGGGCGACCTGACGACGCGGATCAATGGCGACACGGCATCGCTTTACCGCTGCATGGCGTTGGGCTTCGGCGACCTCATCCGCGAGCCGGTGACGATCATTTGCGTGGTGGCCGGGTTGTGTTGGGTGGACTGGGAGCTGACGCTGGTGGCGCTGGTGTTTGTGCCGCTGGTGGTGGTGCCGTTGCAGGTCCTGGGCCGGAAGATGCGCACGATGACGAAGGCCGGGCTGGACGTGAGCATTGCCCAGTCGAGCATGTTGCTGGAGGCGTTGGCGGGCATCCGCGTGATCCAAGCGTTCGGGCTGGAGCGGGTGCAGGCGGAGCGGTTCCGCCAGCACGCGCGGCAGATGATCCACTTCAGCATGAAGACCGTGCAGGCGCGGGAGCTGGTGAACCCGATCACCGAGACGGTGGCGATGCTGGGCTTGGGGAGCCTGGTGCTGTTCATCTTTTGGAAACAACGCAGCTTGCCGGACCTGATCGGATTCATCATGGGGCTGGTGATGCTCTTGCAGCCGCTCAAGAAGCTAACCGCGCTCCATGTGTTGATCCAGCAGACGGCGGTGGGCGTGGAGCGGCTCTTCCAACTTTTCCAGGAGCGCCCGACGGTGGGAACCAAACCCGATGCGCGGCCTTTGCGTGAGTTTCAGGAAAGCCTGGCGTTCGAGTCCGTCAGCTTTGCCTACGCGGACAAGCTGGTGTTGCAGGAAGTGAACCTAACCGTCCCGCGCGGCCAGAAGCTGGGCATCGCGGGCGAGAGCGGCTCGGGCAAGAGCACGTTGGTGAACTTGCTCTTCCGGTTCCACGATCCCACGGCGGGCTGGGTGACGGTGGACGGGGTGGACGTGCGTGAGCTCGCCTTGCCCGACGTGCGTGCGCAGATGGCGCTGGTGAGCCAGGAGGTGGTGATCTTCGACCAGACGATCGCGGAGAACATCGCGTGCGGGAAGCCGGGGGCGACGCCGGCGGAGATCGAGTTGGCGGCCCGGCAGGCGTATGCGCATGAGTTCATCACGCAACTGCCGCAGGGCTACGATACGCGGGTGGGCGAGCGCGGCGTGACGCTCTCGGGCGGACAACGGCAGCGGCTGGTGATCGCGCGCGCCTTCGTGCGGAACGCGCCGATCCTGGTGCTGGACGAGGCGACGGCCTCGCTGGACTCGCGGGCCGAGGCGGAGGTGCAGCAGGTGATCGAGCAATTCGCCGAGAGCCGGACGGTCATTTGTGTGGCGCACCGGCTCTCCACCTTGGCGGCGATGGACCGGATCATCGTGCTGGCGGCGGGGCGCATCGTGGAGCAGGGGAGCTTTCAGGAGTTGCTGCGGGCCGGCGGCGTCTTCGCGGACATGGCGCTGCGGCAGGGCATCCAGCCGGGGCAGGCTGTTACATGGTCAAATTTATCTGTTTAGCGGCGGGCAAAAAAATCTTGCTTCCAGCGAGTTAGCAGTTTGGATAGCACACGTTTGCCAGTCCTTGAAATCAAGCCTTCGCATCTTTGTAGCAACTGACTCCAACCCCAATCCAAAGGGGCTGGCTGAATCGAGTATTTGGGAGCGAAACCTATTGGATCCGCTCCGCGACCTCGGCCACGAAGTGATCCGCTTCGCCTATGACTTGCGACCCTTCAGCCTTCACGCGAATCCCGCGTATCCTGCGGATCGTGCGTGGCAGGCTCAACACCGTCCCAGGCTGGAGGAGGAGTTGCTACACCAAGTCAGACAGCGGCACAACGAGCGCGGGCTGGATTTGTTTTTCAGCTATTTCTGGGACGCGCACGCGACGCCGGGGACGATTCGAGCCATCCGGCACCTCGGCATCCCCACGGTGAACTGGTTCTGCAACGGGTCGTTTCAAATGCACATGGTCGAGCAACTCGCGCCCGCTTACGATTATTGTCTGGTGCCGGAAAAATTTCGCCTGCCCGACTACCGTGCGTTGGGGGCCAACCCGATATACTTTCAGGAGGCAGCGAACCCAAATTTCTACCGTCCGCTGGGCTTGCCACGGGATATTCCCGTCAGCTTTGTCGGCCAGTGCTACGGCGACCGGGTCAACTACGCGGCGGCACTACATAGGGCCGGGGTTCCCTTGAGCACCTATGGCCCAAATTGGGTGGAGCGGGCGCGGGAGGATGCGACGCTCCGCCGACGCTGGCAGCGTTGGACCCCAGTGCGGAGCGCGCGTGAATGGTCACGTCGGCTGCGTGGCAAAGCCGTGGTGCGCCGCGAACCCGTGCCGGCTGCCGTGGCGCATCCGCCACTCTCCGATGAAGCGATGATCGCGCTCTACAGCCGCTCGCAAATCAGCCTGGGCTTTTCCACCTGTGGCGACACCGACAAGAGCGGCGGAAAAATTTTACAGGTTCGTCTGCGCGACATGGAAGCCCCGATGTGCGGCGCCTTCTATTTGGTGGAGCGGTTCGATGAGTTGGCAGAATTTTTTGAGTATGGCCGTGAGATTGAGGGCTACGCCGATGAGGCGGAGCTGGTGGACAAGGTCCGTTTCTACCTCCGCCATGAGCGGGAACGGGAAGCAATCCGGGCCGCCGGCCACCGGCGTGCCTTGGCCGAACACACTTGGCAGCGGCGCTTCATCTGGCTATTTAAGAAAATCGGATTGTTATCATGAACGACCTCCCAGTTGGCATTTCGGCGGCTGGTCCGTTGCGTGGCTTCGCCCGCAACGTCACTTCTCAAGACGGGGAGGACGGAATCTTGGCTGAAATCCTCCGCCGCATCGGCCCCGGAAGCCGTTGGTGCGCCGAGTTGGGTGCGTGGGATGGCAAGCGGCTCAGCAACACCTACAGCCTATGGCACGATCAGGGCTGGGCGGCGGTGCTCATCGAAGGCTCCCCCAAACGCTATGAGGATCTGCGGGCCGCCACCGGGGCCTGGCCCCAGGTGATTCCCGTCTGCCAATTCGCCGGCTGGGAGGGGGAGAACGCGCTTGAGAACATCCTCCTTGCGGCGGGCGCGCCAGTGGATCTGGATGTGCTCTCGGTGGACATCGACTCGAATGACTATTACCTCTTCCGCTCACTTTCCCGCCTCCGTCCGCGCATCTTGGTGATCGAATACAATCCCACCATCCCACCGCACCTGGACGTGGTGCAGCCGGCCGGAGGCAAGCCGCGACTGGGGGCTTCGGCACGCGCCCTCGTGCGGCTGGCCCATGAAAAAGGCTACACCCTCGCCAGTTGCACGAGCACCAATCTCATCTTCATCCGTCAAGAGGACTTTACCCGGATGGGCTTTGGCGAGCCGCGGTTGGAGGATGTGTTCAATCCGGGGCACCTGACCTATTTGATTGCCTCGATGGATGGCCGTTACTTTCTGTCCGCGCCGCCACCGTTCGGCGAAATTCGCCTCCCTTTCCACAAACGCGTCGAGCGGTTGTTTCGCTCGCTCTTGCGCCGCCCCGGCCTGCCGGGGTTGGAACGCGTGGAATGCTACACCGTCCGCCAGTGAGGCCCAGACCATGACCGTGGGTGTCATCATGCCCTGCCAGACGGCGGTCGAATTTGCCCGGCCGGCGGTGGAGAGCATCCTGACGCAAACCCACCACGACTTGGAATTGGTGGTGGTGGATGACGCTGGCCCGGAGGAAACCGCCCACTATCTGCGGTCGCTGAAGGATTCGCGCCTGCGGGTGGTGCGGAACGAACAAGCCAAGGGCATTGCGGGCAGTTTGAATCTGGCGCTGACCCAACTGCAAACCACCTGGGTGTGCCGGATGGACGCGGATGACCTCGCCGTGCCGCACCGACTGGCGGTGCAGGTGGCCTTCGCCACGAAGCATCCGGAGGTGGCCGTGTTTGGGTCCAACGTGGAATTGTTCGGCACCGCGCCCGGGCCGGGGCATTCGGCCCTGCGCGTGCCCGCCGAGCATGAGGACATCGCCTATCGCCTGCTCTGGTCCAACGCGTTGAATCACCCGACCGTGATGTTCCAGCGTGAAGTGGTCCAGTCGGCGGGCGGTTATGACGACTCGCATTATTGCTCGGAAGACTATGACTTATGGACGCGACTGGTGCTGCGTCATGCGTTGGCCAACCTGCCGGATAAACTGCTGCGCTACCGCCTGCACCCCGCCCAAGCCAGTTCGCTCCAAGGCGAACGGAAGACCAAGGACGTTTCCCAGTCCCGCGCCCGCTATCAGCAGGCGTTGATCGGAATGCTCGCCCCGCCTGTTTTTGAAAACCCGGGCGCATGGACACCTAGTCAACCGTTACCACCAGCCGACTGGATGCAATGGGTTAATTATCTCCACGCTGTCAAACAGCGGTTTGCGGAAGGTCGGCTGGGAGAGCGGCGGTGCCGTCCGCGCAGCGTGGGGCGCGATCTGGCACGCCGCCTTTACCACCGGATCCAACTGGCCAAACGACTGGGCTGGCCAGTTCCCCGTGAGGCACGTGCCTCCTGCCGCGAACTCTCGCCCCTTTACGCGTTTAGCAAGGGAGTGTGGTAGGCTGGTTCGGTGACTTGCGCCGACAGAATAAGTGCTTGGCTAATCTGTCGTTTCTCTTACTTTTTGCGCATGGGTATGAAGCGACTGGCAAGTTCTCTGGCATGGAGATTTTTTCCGTGGGGGAAGTTGGCGTTAAAGCTAAGTTCCGGATTGAGGATTTCTTTGCAAAATCGGGGTGATTTCCCAATTTTGCAGGAGATTTTCATGGAGCAGAGCTACGCCCCGTATCTCGATCCATTGCCGGAGGTAAAGACCTGGGTGGATCTGGGCTGCAACGCTGGCTTGTTCAGTCTCTATCTGGAGAATTGGGCACGAGAACGCGGTTGGGCGGGGCCTCGCAAGGCGCTCTTGGTGGACGCCAACCGATATGCGCTTCGCAGCGTCCGGACTTCCATTGATCTGAATCATTTTCGGGAGTCGTTTCACGTCGCCGAAGCAGCCGTGGGTCCGAAGACAGGTTACATCGATTTTTTTGAATCCAAGTCCACTTACAAATCCTCCGTATTCAAGCTGGCTTCGAAAGAACGCAGTCGGCGGGTTCCCGTGGTCGATCTTGCTGCGGCCAGCCGCTTTCTCGGTCCACGCATTGACCTCGTGAAGGCGGACATCGAAGGCGGTGAAAAACTGCTACTTGAGAATTGGGGTAACTGGCTCAAAAGCGCCAATCACCTGATCATCGAATGGCACGAACCCTACATGAAGGGACGCGAGTTGGACCGGTTGTGCGCGCAACTGGGCTTCCGTCTGGTCGTGGCCAAGCCGCCCGATTATCTGAAAAAAGAAACCTGTCCCGCGTTGGATTTGCCGATTGGCTCAGGGCTGTGGGCGAACCAACACATGGAACAAAAGTCAGCGTGATCTGTAGACTTGAGCCTCCTGAATGAATCAGAATGCACAACCTCCCGCGCGGCTTCTGCGAATCAAGTTATCCACCAGCTTTCCGCATTGGCCATTGGCACGCCAAACCCCACACGGTGATGGGGTGTGGGGCGGATGCCACTTTTTCATCAACCAACCTGTCGAAGCGTGCGATGCCTGGTTTGTCTATGATGGCCTGACCGCGCCCGATCAAACCTCCTGCCCTGAGAGCAGCGTCATCTTTGTCACTGCGGAACCAGCAAGCTTTAAACGTTACGACTCGTCTTGGTTGCAGCAGTTTGCCCATGTGCTTTCCTGTCAGAGCCAGATTCAACACCGCAGCTTGCATCAAACGCAAACCGGGCTGCCGTGGTTTGTGCCAAAAGACTATGCCACTTTAAAAGCGGAGACGTTGCCTGCGAAAACGAAATTACTCTCCGCCATCACCAGTGACAAGACTACGACACTCGGTCACCGGACGCGGTTGGATTTCATTCGGGCCTTGCAGGCTGCGATTCCAGAAATGGATGTGTTTGGGCGCGGGCTTAAACCGCTGGAAAACAAAGCCGATGGACTCTTGCCTTACCGCTATTCCGTGGCCATCGAGAACTCGCAGTTCCCAGATTATTGGACCGAGAAGGCGGCTGATTGTTTTCTTTGCGGAACGGTGCCGTTGTATCACGGCTGCCCCAATCTCGCGAATTACTTTCCGCCTGAGAGTTTCATTTCAATTGAAATCGCGCGTGACCGATGGCCTGAAACCATCGGTAAAATACAATCGCTACTTTGTGAGGGAGAGGAGAATTATGCCCGGCACGGGGCGGCTCTAGATACCGCCAAGCAAGCGGTGTTGAACCAGCATAATCTATTCGCCGTGCTGGCGAGTTTTGTCGAAAGACTCAATCTGGAATCGCCGCGCCGAATAATTCGGTTAGCTCCTGAACCCACGCCGTCCTACTGGTCACGTAAGTTGCTGAAGTGGCGTCGCGTAATTCAACGAACTGGTATTACTTCGTGTTCTTAATCCGTGTGGACAGATCAAGCCGGGCGAAAATCGCATCCGCCGACACAAGCCAATCCTCAGGATTGTAACCGCAGTCGTAGATCCCGACCAATCCGTAACCGCGATTCACGAAGTAATCGTAGATCTCATGAAAATAGGCCTGGCCCTGATACAGATCCACAAACAGCACTTCGGAATGCACGATCAGAATTTTGCCATTCGCCAGTAGTTGCGACGCGCCATCAATGATCTGGCGCTCGTAACCCTGCGCATCCATTTTGAGCAAATGAATCAGCGGGAGACGTTGTTCTGCGCAATAATCATCCAGCGCCTTGACGGTAATATCCACTTCGCCGCGTTTTTCCACCAAGTGGGCTGGCGCGAACTGGCTGATGGTGTCGGAATTGGGCAGCAGCGAGTTTGTGAAGCTCGCGCTGTTGGTGAACAGTTTTTGTCGGCCGCTGGCCGAACCACAAGCCACATTGACCGGCGTTATGTTTGGCCAAGGGGCGACGTTTTCGCGCATCGTCTTGAAGGAGTCTGGATGCGGCTCAAAGCTGTGAATGTTTGCTTGGGGAAATCGTTTCACCAGTCGCCGGGCAGTCTCGCCCTTGTGCGCACCCACATCGAGAATCACGGGCCGGGAAACGGGCGCAAGCAAATATGCCAAGTCACCCATCAAGTCGGCACCGGTCAAGCCGGTTTGCGGCGGCTTGACCTTGTCCAGGCGCTCGCCCAACGGCTTCAAAAACAGGTTCGCGACGTCTCTAAATTTCATATTGGTCCTGTAGTGCTAACCCGTCGCCGCCAGTTCTCCCAGATGAAATAATACTCGTAAGTCGGTTGGTGCGTGCCGCGCAGTCTGCGGCGGAGATTCCGGCGGCGCGCGGCCGCATCTGGAACAAACAGGTGGAACTGCACCTGCAAATCCACGATCCGTGCCGCCCAACTCCGGTCGAGGATGTGCTCGATCAGTTCAAACTCCGCTCCCTCGATATTCACTTTCATCAGGCTGATTTCGCCAACGCCCAGCGACTCCGCCACGGCGCTGAACGCTCGCAACTCGCAGAGTTCGCCACTTTGATCGGCGGGTTTAACATGGGAGGAGGATTCGGCGGCGAGGTTCATCCGCACCTGCCCGTCAGCGGCAGCCAGACCGAAGGGATGGATGATGATTTTCGGCAACCCGGCGAAACGCACCGCCATCTGCTCGCGAAAGAAGGCCACTGGCTCGAACACATGCACCTGACACTTGAACCGTGCGTGAATCGCCGCCGCGAAATCTCCTTGGTAGCCGCCCACATCGAATACAATGGAGTTGGCCGTCAGTGGATAGTCGAGCCGGAGCGTGTCGTCGCCGCAGTGACGAAACCAGGCGTCCTTCGCTCGCTTGAACCGCTTGCGCCGCCAGAATTCGAGCAAGATTTTCAACATGGGTCGTCCTTCCTCCGGGTTGTTTCGAGTAGCTGCCAATGTGCTGCGGCGCGTGCCTGCCAAGTCGCGCCAGCCGCGCCCCGACTGGCCGCTGCGGTCAGTGCCGCCATGTCCGCGCGGCCCGAGACCAGTTCGGCAAGTGTCACCGCCAGGCCGTCCGGATCACCCGCCGGAAACAACAACGCCTCACGCCCGTGCGTGAGCGCCTCACGGATGCTGGGCAGATCGGCGGCGAGCACCGGGCGGTTCAATCCCAGATAGTCATACGCCTTGGTGATCGCCACATACGGCATACGGCCCACGGGCAGGCTCGGGATGACCAGCGCATCCATTCCGGCGAGGTGCGGGCCGAGTTGCGCGGCGGGCACTGCACCGTGGAACGTTACGCCACTAACTTCCCGGCGGGCGGCGAGCGCGCGTAGTTTTTCCACTTCGACCGCCGAGCCACCGATGATTTCCAAGGCCACCGGCTCCGGTTGCGCAGCGGCGATTTGCGGCCAGTGCTCCACGAGCCAGTCCACGCCCTGCCCCGCGTAGAGTGAGCCGATGTAGCCGAGGACAAACGGCTCTCCCGCCCGGCGCACGCGCAAGGGGGGCTGTTCCTCCGGCACAAAGCCACACGCCAGGCCCAGCGTGGCCACGGGCTTGCCAGGCAGGTGGGTTTCCAGTTCGCGCCGGAGCGAGCCGGTGGTGGCGAGGAACAAATCTGCCCCGGACAGGGCGGCAAATTCCCGTTGCGCCCGGCGGCTGAGACGACCGTCATCCAGCACGGTGAGCTGATGCACTTCATAGACCGCCCGGCAGCGCTGCCGGAGCCAGCGGCGGGCGAGCAGGAAGCGGAACAACTTGGAAAAACTCGCGCTCACCAGCCAATCCCCGGCCCGCAGCCGACGCGTCAAAAACGCCGTGACGGCGAGGTAGAAGACGAGGTTGATCGTCAGGCCGGAGCCGCCTCGCGCCCGGCGGATAGCTGGCAGGCCCGTCAGGCTGAAGTTGGGGAGCGCCGACAAACCGCAGCCGCGCAGGACCGCGCCCGGATCAGCGGCACCGGGAAATACCAACTGCACCTCGATCTCTGGCCGTGTCTGCGCCAGCCACCAGCAGTTGCGCAGGCAATAAAGCGCGTGCGCAGAACCATCCAGCGGGTGCTGGTTGATCACGAAGAACAGGCGGCGACCGGGCACGGGATTCAAGCCGCCATCCTCCGGCACGCGGTCAGCACTTGTGCTACCGAGATGTCGTTCATGCGGCGCACATACGGCACATCTCCCGGCGGCGACACCAGTTCGTGGCGCACCAGCCACGGACGCCACACCCGTCCGTCCGACGGGCCGAAGAGTGCCACGGTCGGTGTTTGGCACGCGGCGGCGAGGTGCATCGCCGCCGTGTCCACGCCCACGAACAGGCGCGCGCGATACAGCAAGCCGGCGAGTTGCGCCCAGTTCAACCGGCCCGCCGTGCTCACCGCCCGGCCCGCAAGCGCGCGCTCCAGTTCCGCTGCGCCGCGCACCTCGTCTGGGTCCGGCCCCGCGCTGATGACGAGCCGTGGAAAAGTTTCCGCTAATGTTTGAGCCACTGTCACCCAGCGCTCCATCGGCCACCGCTTGCGCTGCCAGCGCGTGCCGGGATGCAACACCGCGAAATTCGCAAAGCCTGCGGCGGGTGTCCAATCCTCGGTGCGCTCACGGGCAAAGGCGATGGGCGGCACGGCTGGGGGCAGCGGTAGCGCGTCGTGGACGGTGAAATAATCCTTCTCCACCGCATGAGCTTCGTGCCACCGGAACGAGGAGAAGGAATTGAACTGCCGCCGCCACCACCAATGCAACGGCGCGCCCGCCACATTGGCCGTCCGGCAGCGCGCCCCGCTCAGGCTCGCCAGCCAGCGCCCCCGGTCCCCATCACTCAACTCGAAGGCATGGTCAAACGGTTGCCGACGGCACCGGAGCGCGAGGCGCAAGTCCCCCAGCCACGCCCCCGGTGAACGCTGGCTGGACTCCGCCGGGGCCGCTGTGAGCACGCCAGTCACAGCCGGGCAGCCGGCCAAAATGCCTTCGCAACCACGCCGGACCACGACCCAAATCTCCGCCGCCGGATACGCCGCGCGCGCGGCGGTCAGCGTGGGCGTCAGGAGCAGCGAATCTCCGATGTGTTTGAGTTTGATGAACAGTAGCCGCACTGCATGACTTTCCCGGCGGCCTAAACCTTGTGGCAAGGCAAATACACCGCCGGAGAGCCGCTTGCAAAACCCCTCCGAAACGCCGCGTGAGGGCACGCGGCCTACAGGAATCCGGGCGATTGCGAATCCCTGTAGGCCCGCTGCCCCCAGCGGGCGCAGGTTTTGCAAGAGCCTCTGGAATCTCCGAATTTCAGCTTGCCCAGCCGCCGGAGGAACGAAGAATCTGGGACGGAATTTGACTAACGTATGCCCCGACCTTGTGCTTGGACCTTTGCCTCCGAACTCGGCGCGTCTGAACTGGACTGCGTGAGCAAGTATCTTCGTGAACCAGGCTTTGAGGGGCCGTGCCTGGAGGTGGGGACGGCTGCTGGGGGCACGTTGTGTGCGATGATGGCATTTTTTTCCGAAGCTCAACGCCCGCGCTTCGCAGTCGTGGACAACCTCCGGTATTTCCCCGGTCAGTTGGAAGCCGTGCGCGAAAACCTGCGCCAGCATCAGTTGGATCCAGCGGCCGTGGATTTCCGCGAATGCTCCAGCGCGGATGCGTTTCCGCGCGCCGATGCGGCGGGCGAGCGCTTCGGCTTCATCCTCGTGGATGCCTGCCACAAGGTCCGGCAAGTCACCGAGGACCTCCGCTGGACGCGCTTGCTCCGCGTGGGCGGGATCGTCTGCTTGCACGACTACGGTGGGCCACATCGCGGCGTGACCTTGGCGGTTGACCGCTTCCTGCGCCGCCACCCGAACTACCGCCGCGAGGAGCTGGAGGGCTGTTTGCTCGTGCTCCGCAAGACGGCCGCCAGCGCCCTGCCGGAGATCACAGCGGTCGATTTGCTTTGGGCGGCCCTGCTCGCGCCGTGGCTACAGCTCCAAGTCAGCCTGCGAAAACGCCTCAAGTAGCCCCTGGCGCGCTCCGCCGCTACTCGTGCCGCAGCGCCTCAATCGGGTCCAGCGCCGCGGCCCGCGAGGCTGGATAGAGGCCGAACACGATCCCGACCGCGCCGGAGATGCTGAAGGAGATCAGCACGGACAGCGGCGTGACGATGGTCTTCATGTCCGTGAGCTGCGAGACCAGCAGTGGCGTGAGCACGCCTACCACGACGCCGATCAGTCCGCCCCCCACCGACAGCACCACCGTCTCGACCAGGAATTGCGTGATGATGTCTTTCTTCTTCGCGCCCAGCGCGCGGCGGATGCCGATCTCGCGCGTCCGCTCGGTGACGGTCGCGAGCATGATGTTCATGATGCCGATGCCGCCGACGACGAGCGAGATGGCGGCGATGGAGCCGAGCACGATGTTGAAGATGCGCTTGGTCGCCTCGGCTTGGCGGAGCAGTTCCAGCGGCACGATGACCTCGTAGTCGGTCTTGGGGTGGAAGCGCTTGAAGAGCGTGCGAATCATCGGCACGGCCACCTCGACATCCTCGACGGAATTGAACTGCACGGTGACTTGGTGAAGCTGGACCTTCTCGGCCTCGTAGGAGCCGGCGCTGCGCTTGAAAATGGTTTCGCCGAAGCGGCTCTTGGTAGTGGAGAGCGGCACGTAAAGGTTGCTGTCGAGTGGCTGGCCTTCCATCTGGCCGGACTGCGGACGCTTGTCCGCCGCGCCGCGCTCGCGCACGAGGCCGACGACGGTGAGGTAATCGGCACCGATCTTCACCTCCTCCTCCAGCGGGTCTTGGTAGGGAAACAGATTCTCCGCGAGACTCACGGTGAGCACGCAGACGTTGTTCATGTGCGTCTCATCGGTCTCGGTGAGGAACCGGCCGCGCACAATCTCCACCCCGGTCATCTCCAAGTAGATCGGATGGGTGCCAATGATCTGCGCCTGCTGGACGAGGTTGTTGAAGCGCACCTCGTCGCGGATGATGCGCATGGGCAGGACGCGTTTGATGCCGGGAATGGTGCTTTCCAGCCGGGTCACGTCGCCGTAGGTGATGCCGTATTCGTTCACGTAGCTACGGCCGGCGTTAGCCTTCGAGTCCTGCGGCGGCTTGATGCTGCGCAGGATGATGTTGCTGGAGCCGAGCTTCTTGATGGCCTCCTGCGCCTCGTAGCTCGCGCCCTCGCCGATGGCCAGCATCGAGATGACCGAGCACACGCCGAAGATAATGCCCAGCATGGTGAGGCCGGAGCGCATCTTGTGGAGCAGGAGGCTCTTGATGCCGAGCTGGACGATGCGGATGAGTGAACGGGCGCGCATGGGCGGGGCGCAGCGTAGCGGCTCGCGGCGGGGCGCGGCTAGAGAAAGGTGCGACGGGGTGAGCGGGCGAGAAAGTGGGCGAGTCGGTTGGCAAGCAGCTCGACCCTCCAATGGCGAGACCAGCTCGCGGGGCGCAGAATCTTTATCTCCAAGCTTGACTCGCTCTGCCTCAACCATTAACGCGACTGCCCAGCATATGGCCCCGAACCAACCGTTCACTGTGGAGTGCCGCAGTTTGCAGTTCGCACGCTAGCCGGAGCCTTTCCCACGGTAGGGCCGCCCTGGGGTCGGCCTCGTCCCACCCATCAGATTTCCGAGGACGCGCCCAGCGCGTCCCTACCCGCACCGCCGCTTTTCCCGGCCTCACCCGCGGACAAGGTGGGCCTCATGGACGAAAGGGTAATCCCCATGCAACAAAAGGTGTCCTCACCCAGCCGCTCATGGGCCTCACCCAGCCCGAGGGTGCGCTCACCCCGGCCCAGGGTGTCCTCACCCACCGGTTTCCGGGCCTCACCCAACCGCTCATGGGCCTCACCTTTTCCTTTTTGGGCCTCACCTTTTCAAAGGGTGAACGGGTTTTTGCCCTCAAGATCAGTGCAATCCGGGCAAGTAGGCCTGTTCGGGCGTGCCCAGGAAACGCCCGCCGCCACCGGCTGTCCCACAGCTTTCCAGCAGGCCGCGCCAATCCCATCGCTGCCAG
>JAYTIO010000776.1:0-4027 GCA_043731805.1 Pedosphaera sp.
TTGCGCTCGCCCGCCCGCTCGATGATGACGGGCAGGACATTGGTGGGGGCCAAGATGGTAGCCTCGAAGACCTCCGCCCACGACTTCACCGCCTGGCCATACACGGAGACGATGCGGTCGCCATTGCGGATGCCGAACTTGTGCTCCTCCGAGTCCGGCGCGACGTGGCCGATGACCGAAGGGTTCACCGGCACGGGCAGGCCGACGAAGTAGATGAACGTCGCGATGGCGCAGGCAAAGACGAAGTTCATGAACGGCCCGGCGACGGCGACAAGAATCTTGGACCACGGCGAAACGGGCGGGAGCACTTCCCCCTTCTGCTCGCCCTCCAGCGCCTCGGACGTGAGCATCTGCGGCAGCTTCACGTAGCCGCCGGCGGGAATCCAGCGGATGGAGTATTCGATGCCGTCCTTAGTCCAGCCCCAGATTTTCGGCCCGAACCCGATGGCGAACGCCTCGACCTTCAGCCCGCGCTTGAGCGCGACGAAGTAATGCCCCCACTCATGGATGGCGATGGCCGCCCCGAAGAGCAGCAGGACGGCGAAAACGACGTAAATCCACTCGAAGACTTGAGCCATGTGTCAGTGCCAGTTGTCCGGCGAGGGGGGAACGTATCGGAAGCCCACCGGACTGGCAATTGGACAAACCGTCGCTCCTTTTCCGCACTGAACATATTTCGCGCGCGCATTGGGCTGCCTACCATTGCCTCCCCCGCACCGGCGGCGCTCGGCCAAGCTCCTGGGTGCAGCCCCGCTTCCCTCGCCCCGGCGGTCCGCCGAAATCTGCTTTCCCTGCGCTGGGGCCACGCCTAGCTTGCCGGGACACAGCCGGTTCCATGCGCGCCTCTTGCACCCACTTCGCGTTCCTCGCCCGAGTCCTTTTGCTGGCGGGCGCGTTCGGATGCGCGCGCTCGGTGAGCGCGGCGGAAAAAGTGGACTACCTCACCCAAATCAAGCCCCTGCTCCACGCCCGCTGCTCCGCTTGCCACGGTGCGCTGCAACAAAAGTCCGGCCTCCGCCTCGACACCGCCGCACTTGCGGCGCGGGGCGGGCAGCACGGGTCTGCTTTCGTCGCGCGCCAGCCAGAGAAAAGCCTGCTCTTCGCCAAAGTCTCCGCCACCGATCTTTCCGAGCGCATGCCGCCCGAAGGCGACGCGCTCAAGCCGGAGCAAATCGAACTACTCCGTCGCTGGATCGCCGTTGGCGCACCTGCACCGAAGGACGAGAAGCCGGAGCCGAGTCCGAGTGACCACTGGGCGTTCAGGCCGGTCGTGCGGCCGCCGGTTCCCAAAATCGGCCATCGGCCATCGGCCATCAGCAATCCCATCGACGCCTTCATAAACTCCCGCCTCGCCGCCGCCCAGCTCACCCCGCTCCCGCCTGCCGAGAAGCGCGTCCTCCTCCGCCGCGTTTACCTCGACCTCACCGGCCTGCCGCCGACGCGCGAGGGACTGCACGCCTTCCTCGCCGACACTTCGCCCGATGCCTACGAGCGCGTCGTGGACCGCCTGTTGAATTCCCCGCAACACGGCGAGCGCTGGGCGCGGCACTGGATGGACGTGTGGCGTTACAGCGATTGGTTCGGTCGCCGCATGGTGCCCGACGTCTGGAACTCCGCTCCGCAAATCTGGCGCTGGCGCGACTGGATCGTGAAGTCGCTCAACACCGACAAGGGCTACGACCGCATGGTGAAGGAGATGCTCGCCGCCGACGAACTTGCGCCGCTCGACGACGAGACCGCCGTCGCCACCGGCTACCTCGTCCGCAACTGGTATGCGCTCAACCCCAACGAGTGGATGCGCGCCAACGTCGAGCACACCGGCAAGGCCTTCCTCGGCCTCACCTTCAACTGCGCGCACTGCCACGACCACAAATACGACCCCATCACGCAGGCCGACTACTTCAGCTTCCGCGCGTTCTTCGAGCCACTCTACGTCCGTCAGGACCGCTGGCCCGGTGAGGCCGACCCCGGCCCGTTCCAAGACTACGACTACAGCAAGAACCGCAAGGTCCAGCGCCTCGGCTCCGTGCGCGTCTTCGACAAGGACGCGGCAGCGAAGACGTGGTTCTACACCGGCGGCGACGAGCGCAATCGCCTCACCAACCACCCGCCCGTGTTCCCCGCGATGCCGGCATTCCTCGGTGGCAAGTCGCTGCAAGTCACGTCCGTCGCGCTGCCCGTAGCCGTGTCGTATCCCGGCAGCAAGTCCTTCATCCGCGACGCCGAAATGAAACGCGTGGACGAAGCCACCACCGCTGCGAAGCAAACGCTGGTGACCAACAAAACCGCGCTGGTCGAAGCCCGCCTCGCCACCGCCGAAGCCGAGCGCGCGTCCGTCCTGGCCCGTCTGGCGGCGGACGAAGCGCGCTTCGGTGGGGCCGGTGACACCAACGGCCTCGCCCGCGCCGCGAGCCAAGCCGAGCGCCAGTTCAAGCTCTTGGCTTCGAAAGAAACCCTGGCGAAAGCCGAAGCCGACATGGAGAGCGCGAAGCAAAACTCTGCCGCCGCCAAAGCCGACAAGGCGAAATCCGACACCAAGACCGCTCTCACCAAAGCCGAAACCGCGCTGATCGCCGCGAAGAAAGCCGTCACCGACGCCGAGGCCGCGCTCGCCAAGGACAGCGCGGACTACCCCGCCTTCAGCCCCGTCTATCCGCGCGCGAGCACGGGCCGGCGCAAGGCGCTCGCCGAGTGGATTGGGTCACGCGAAAACCCGCTCACTGCGCGCGTAGCCGTGAACCACATCTGGGCGCGCCACTTCCACGAACCACTCGTCGCGTCCGTCTTCGACTTCGGCCGCAGCGGCAAGCCGCCCACGCACCCCGAGCTGCTCGACTGGCTCGCCGCCGAGTTCATGGAGTCGGGGTGGAGCATGAAGCATTTGCACCGGTTGATTGTGACGAGTGCGGCCTATAAGCGGGCTTCGTCGTATGAGAGTGTGAGCGTGCGAGGGTCTGAGGGACGGGAAGTAAAGCCTCTCACACTCTCACACTCTCGCACCCTCACACCTGCCCTCGCCGCCGACCCAGAGAACAAACTCCTCTGGCGCATGAATCCCGGCCGCATGGAAGCCGAGGTCGTGCGCGACAGCCTCCTGCACCTCGCGGGCGCGTTGGACCCGCGCATGGGCGGGCAGGAGCTGGAGAACAAGGACGCGCTCACCACCACGCGCCGCAGCCTCTACTACAGCTTCAACCCCGAGTCCGACGGCCGCAGCGAGTTCAGCGCGCTCTTCGACGCGCCCGACCCGAACGAGTGCTACCGCCGCACCCGTAGCGTCATCCCGCAGCAAGCCCTCGCGCTCACCAACAGCAAGCTCGTCCACGACCACACGCCCGCCATTGCCAAACGCCTCGGAGCGCCGACCTCGGACAACGCCGCCTTCATCACCGCGGCCTTCGAACAAATCCTCACCCGCCCACCCAGCCGCGCGGAACTCGCCGAGTGCGAGGCGTTCCTGATGCAGCAGAGCACAGCAGTGCCGAAGGACGGCGAAGTCCGCCTCCGCGAAAGCCTCGTCCGAGCATTGCTGAACCAGAACGATTTCGTGACCGTCCGATAACCCAGCCATGAACCCGAATGCCCCGAACGGCGCCGCCCTCCAAACGCCCCGGCGCCAATTCCTCGCGGACTTAGGCCTCGGCTTCACCGGCGTGGCGTTGGGCGCGACGTTGTTCAACGACGGCGTGGCGAAGGCGGCTTCACCGGCCCAGCCGAAGTTTTCTCCGACCGACGGCAAGCCGCACTTCACGCCCAAGGCCAAGTCGGTCATCTGGATTTTTCTCAGCGGCGGCTACAGCCACGTCGAGACGTTTGACCCCAAGCCGGCGTTGAACAAATACGCCGGGCTGACGTTCGACAAGACGCCGCTGGCGAACCCGCTCACGTCCGACAAACACAGCAAGCGCTTCCGCTCCGTGCCCGCGCAGGAGGTCAACGTGCGCGACGTGTATCCGAGCATCTACCCGATGCAGGTGGGCTTCGCGCCGCGCGGCCAGTGCGGCGTGGAGATGACCGACTGGTGGCC